>JARRRO010000032.1:0-10494 GCA_037380645.1 Gammaproteobacteria bacterium
CAACTGGCAGACCCAGTTCGGAGCGTTTCAGGCAGGACTCGTACCATCCCGTGTCCCTCCAGCAATAGCCTCGATGTTCCCTGTCCTGCAACTGGGGAATCAGAATACCGGGGTGGTGTTGCTGCGTTATGGAGCCCGGTTATCAGAAGCAACCCTTGACAAGGTGAACGACCTGGAGGGGGTGCGGTATGTGGATCAGGTGCGGAATCTGTCCACCACATTGGCCCAATACCGCGTTCAAATATCTCTCCTGTTGGCAGTGTTTATCGGCCTGTTTGCCCTGGGCTGTTTTATTTTTTATCGTCGTCAGGGACCTCTGGTTTTAACCTGTGTACTTGTTTCGATGGCCGTCAGTCTCGCATCGTCGGCAGGTGGTGGTCTGACCCTGTTTCATATCCTGGGTCTGTTGCTGGTGCTCGGCCTGTCTGTGGACACGGCGGTATTCTACCTCGAGCTCGGCCTTGACGGGGAAAGCTGGCTGGCCTCGACCTTGGCGGCGGTAACCTCGATTCTGGCATTTGGCCTGTTGTCCCTGAGTCAGGTGCCTGTGCTGCATTATTTTGGTACTGTGGTATTTTCCGGTCTTCTCTGCACATGGTTGATTACACCCTTATTCTTCAATCTTTGGGGACGGGTTTCTCCTCCTGTTAAGTGATATAAACTGTGACCGAATCAACGGAAGTTGCCATTATTGGTGCAGGACCTGCCGGTGCCGTCGCCGCGGCGTTGCTGTGCAGACAGGGACTTCAGGTGGTCGTTCTCGAACAGGCGCGGTTTCCACGCTTTTCCATCGGCGAAAGCCTGCTGCCACAGTGCATGACATTTATAAACGAAGCGGGCATGACCGATGCAGTGAACAAAGCCGGTTTCCAATATAAAAACGGCGCGGCTTTTGCTCAGGATGGAAAATATACCGTCATCGATTTTCGCGACAAGTTCAGTGTGGGTCCGGGTACGACTTTCCAGGTCCAGCGAGCCACCTTTGACCAGCTCCTGGCGGAGGAAGCCGCGGGCATGGGTGCCAAGATTCGTTTTGGTCATCGCACTGAAGCTTTTCATTATGGTGCCGATGGGCGGCCGGTCCTGATTTTCAGGGACGATAATGATCGACGGCGCCAGCTCAATACCGGTTTTGTTCTCGACGCTTCAGGGTTCGGCCGGGTATTGCCTCGCCTGCTCGATCTGGAAAAACCATCTGATTTCCCTGCGCGAACGTCCCTGTTCACTCATGTCGAAGACAACATTCGAAACCCTCTCTACGATCGTGATAAGATCCTTATCGTTGTACACCCTGAGCTTAACGACGTCTGGTATTGGTTGATACCTTTCAGCAATGGCCGCTGTTCAGTCGGCGTGGTTGCCAAGCAGGAATTTTTCGCCACAGACAGCGATACTGCCGAACAACTTTTAAAAGCCGCCATTGCCGCGAGTCCTGACCTGTCAGCCTTGCTGGACAATGCCGTGTTCGACACTCCCGTCAATTTGATCAATGGATATGCATGCAATGTCAAATCCCTGTGGGGTCCCGGCTTTGCACTACTGGGTAATGCAGGAGAATTCCTCGATCCGGTATTTTCCTCCGGGGTCACCATCGCGATGAAATCGGCGAGTCTCGTTACACCATTGGTCGCGCGTACTCTTAATGGCGGCCATGTGGACTGGGAGCGGGAATACACCCAACCTCTGCGCCTCGGGGTCGATACTTTCAGGACATACGTCAATGCCTGGCACGATGGTATGCTCCAGAAGATCATTTTTTCCAACCGCCATCAGCCAGACGTAAAGGGTATGATCGCGTCAATTCTTGCCGGCTATGCATGGGATACAAATAACCCCTTTGTAAAGGATTCCCGGCGACGCCTGGCAACCCTGGCGGAACTATGTCGCTGAAACCTGTTCTGTTACTTGCCCTGCTCAGTATCCTGGGCGGTTGTAGCATCCTGCAAGCATCGAACCCTGCGCAGCGATTACCCTTGTCCACCCCGGAGGCATTGCCCTGTTGTTGGCAAAGCGTGGAACGGGTTCGGGCATTGAATCCGGATAGCGAACGGGATTTCACCGTTGTCGTTGCCTCCACCGAGGGGAAGTTGACAGTAGTTGTGCTAGATATACTGGGACGTCGTCTGGTTACCATCATCCATGACGGTGGCGAGCTACGAACCCTGGAAGCGCCTGCCCGCTGGCCGGCGGCGCTGTCCCGCCAGTTGCTGGTCTCTATCTATTTGCATCACTTGACCCCGCAGCAGCGGCAGCTCGAGAGTCCAGACTGGGTCATCAGGGCAGATGATACTCATAAGTCCTTGATCTACCGGGGCCGGGAGCAGGTTCGTCTGGACTATCTGAGTGACAGCAGCTCCTTTGATAGGGTATTAACCTACAGTGGCCGGGATATCCGTCTGCATATTCGAACCTTGTCGAGGACAACGTTGTGAGTCGCGCACGCAGGCCTGTCTATCTCAATCAGGGCGGGATCATCTGTACGTTGGGGGCAGACCTCGCCAACGTCGAGCGTAACCTGTTCGCCGTGCAGGAACATTCGTTTTTGACCACGACCGACCACTATTCCCCCGGTCAGCCCCAGTCTCTTGGCCAGGTCCCACTGGAACTGCCGGCTGTGACAATCCCCTGCGAGGACACCCGCAACAACCGGATGCTGGCTGCGGCAGTATCGCCCCTGCTTCCGGCAATAGACAAACTGAAATCACGCCTGGGTCGCCAGCGGATAGGTATTGTCATCGGAACCAGTACCTCGGGTATCGCCGAGGGTGAATCTGCCCTGACCCGAGTGGATAACCAGATACAATTGGCTGATGGCTATCGCTATACCAGTCAGGAGCTTTCCGCCCCGACTCGCTTTCTGTCGAACTGGCTTGATGTTGCCGGCCCTTGCTGGACTGTATCCTCGGCCTGTACCTCCGGCGGCAAGGCATTGACTTCAGCGGCAAGATTGCTGGATCTTGGCGTCTGCGACGTAGTCATCGCCGGTGGAGTAGATACATTGTGCCGCATGACCGTGGGGGGTTTTTCGTCTCTGTTCGTCACCGCCGACACTCCGTGCAATCCATTCAGCCGTAACCGCAGCGGTACCAATATCGGCGAAGGCGCTGGTGTATTTATTCTGAGCCGTGAACCTGGCCCTGTACGTCTCGCCGGTTTTGGCGAAAGCTCCGACGCCTACCATATTTCATCACCTCACCCGCAGGGCATAGGAGCGCATGATGCCATCGTCCGGGCACTCGATATGGCGGGCCTGAAGTCCGAAGATATCGATTATCTCAACCTGCATGGCACCGCGACGGTCCAGAATGATCTGATGGAAGGCCTTGCGGTTAACCGGGTGTTTGGCAATGAAGTAGCATGCAGCTCCACCAAGCCTCTCACTGGTCATACCCTGGCAGCAGCGGGAGCCATCGAGGCGATGCTGTGCTGGCTGCTATTGCAGCGTGATGACGGCCTCTTGCCTCCCCACCTGTGGGACGGGCAACGCGACCCGGAGATTCCCCTCCTTAATGGCCTGGGCCGTGCTGATCTCGGCCGTCCTGTAAAGGCGGCGATGAGCAGTTCATTTGCCTTCGGGGGCAATAACCTGTCCCTGATCCTGGTGCGGGAGGAGTCATGAGCAACGAGCTCGATATCCGCAACCTGGTACCCCATGATGGATCCATGTTATTGCTTGACCGGATCGATGAGATTCACGCTAACGGCCTTACCGCAAGCGTGGTGCTTAATGAACATTCCCCATTTGCTGAGGCCAGGGGTGTGCCGGCCTGGGTGGGCGTCGAATACATGGGACAGGCCATCGCCGCCTACGCGGGAGTCTGTGCCCGGCGTGACGGCGAGCCGCTGCGTATCGGCTTTTTGGTTGGCACGCGGCGTTATGAGCCGGGTTGTAATTATTTCCCCCTGGGTGCGAGACTTGCGGTGACAGTGGAAGCGATTACCGGAGAGACTACCGGCTTGCAGGTATTTTACTGCACCATCAGCGGGGAGGGCATAGATGTGAGTGCCAACCTGAACGTTTATATGCCGGAAAATTTGGAAGAATTCATGCAGGAGAATCCAAAATGAACAATGCCGTTCTGGTTACGGGGTCCAGTCGTGGCATCGGCAAGGCCATTGCCCTCGCTGCGGCAAGGGCCGGCTATCCGGTTGTACTCCACTGCCGTGACCGGTTGACCGAAGCCGAGTCGGTGCGCCGGATTATTGAAGCCGCCGGCGGAAGCGCTAGAATTCTGCAATTTGATGTGGCAGATCGCGGGCAATGCCGAAAGCTTCTTGAAGCTGATATAGACTCCCACGGTGCCTATTACGGTGTGGTATGCAATGCTGGAATTATTCGCGATGGCGCCTTTCCGGCACTTACCGAGGATGACTGGGATAGCGTAATTCACACAAATCTCGATGCTTTTTATAACGTGCTCCACCCCCTGATAATGCCCATGGTGCAGCGCCGCAAACCTGGACGTATCATCACCCTGGCCTCGGTGTCAGGACTGACAGGTAATCGCGGCCAGACCAACTACAGTGCTTCCAAGGCCGGTATTATTGCGGCCAGCAAATCTCTTGCCGTCGAATTGGCAAAGCGCGATATTACGGTTAACTGTGTCGCCCCGGGGTTAATCGATACGGAAATGAGTGAATCAACGACTGCTGAGGACATCAAGGCAATGATTCCCGCCAGGCGTGCCGGCAGACCGGATGAAGTGGCGGCACTGGTCACCTTCCTGCTAAGCACGGAGGCTGCCTACATCACCCGCCAGGTTATAGCCGTCAATGGAGGGATGTGTTGATGAGACGGGTTGTCGTCACCGGCATGGCCGGCTTTTCACCTATCGGCAACGACTGGCAAAGCATGGAAGAACGGCTGCGTACAGGGCAGACCGGCATCCGTGTTATGGCTGACTGGAACAAATACCCGGATTTGAACACCCGGCTGGGAGCCCCGGTGCTGGATTTTGAACGCCCGCAACACTATTCCCGCAAAAGGGTGCGCAGCATGGGCAGGGTAGCGCTCATGAGTACCCGGGCTACAGAACTGGCACTACAGGATGCAGGACTACTGGATGACCTCCGCATCCAGGATGGTCGCATGGGGGTGAGTTATGGTTCGTCTACCGGTAGTCCCGACGCCGTTGCCGATTTCGGCGATATGCTGCTCAACTACGCCAGCTCCACCCTTAACGCCAATTCATACCTGAAAATGATGAGTCATACGGCTACAGTCAACATTGGGATATTTTTTAACCTCAAGGGCCGTATTATCCCCACCTCCAGTGCCTGCACCTCCGGCAGTCAGGGTATTGGTTATGCCTACGAAACCATTAAAAACGGCCATCAGGATCTGATGGTGGCTGGCGGTGCAGAGGAACTCTGCGCCACCGAAGCCGCAGTATTTGACACCCTTTACGCCACCAGCACCCGCAACCACGAACCGGGACTGACGCCGCGTCCCTTCGACAGAGACCGGGACGGTCTGGTGATCGGCGAGGGAGCCTGCACCCTGATTCTCGAGGAACGGGACCACGCCCTGGATCGAGGGGCGCGGATCCATGCCGAAGTCGTCGGTTTCGGCACCAATTCCGGTGGCGGTCATGTTACCCAGCCGGAAGCGGACAGTATGTACAAGGCCATGGAACTGGCACTGAAAAGCGCGTCCCTGGCCCCGGACGATATTGGCTATGTCAGTGCCCATGGCACTGCCACGGATCGCGGTGATATAGCTGAAAGCCACGCTACTTATCGACTATTTGGCAACAGGGTCCCCATCAGTACATTGAAAAGCTTCACCGGCCATACCCTGGGAGCCTGCGGATCCCTGGAAGCGTTGGTGGCCATCGAAATGATGAAGCAGGGCTGGTTTCACGGTACCGTTAACCTTGATAACCTTGATGATGCCTGTGCATCCCTGGACTATCTTACAGGCGAGGGTCGGAACCTCAAAGTCGACTGTATAATGAGCAATAACTTTGCCTTTGGAGGCATCAACACTTCATTGCTGTTCATGCGCCCCGACGGTCCTTGACACACTATAATCCGGCTGAAACCCAAAGTCGGAGCATGCCTCGCCTGTTTATTCCAACAAACCCTTCCCAGGGCCGGATCAAAACCGGGCTTCCGGATCTCGGGATACAGTGGTTTTCGATTGTTTGAAAAACCATACCAGCATAAAACCTGCGGACAGATTGCCGTCTTTCTTTACCAATGGACTGGCTTCGTTCGCCGCGCCAAGGAGCGAGTAGTAACGAACAAAACCGCCTACGAGCCAATTACCGTAACGGCGAGTAGCGGACAGGGTAAAGCGGGAAGCGGTATAACCCGCTCTTGCTCGATATTGAGGACGCTGTGCAGTGGCAAAGGCCGGGTCGACATCATAAAAATAACCATGATAGCGCCGATTACCAAAAATTGCGGCGTAGGATGCTGTCCAGTTCCAGTTTTTGATTTTGCTGAAGTAAATAAATCCCGGACTGGCTGTTAAGCCCTGGTAATCCAAATTCAGGCCAGCGGCGGAAATTGCTACCCGAACGGGAAGGTCCAGCCGCAATCGCTTGTCGCCATCGTGGCTTCGCCAGGCGGTATAGCGCAGTGTCGGACCAATTTCGAGCATCAGGTCCAGATCCGGCATACCGTGACGGGCCTTATCATCGCTGCTGTTCACGGGCAAGCTGGCATGGAAGCTGATATTCAAATCGAACCGTTTTTTATCAACCAGGAAAGTTTTTATTCCGGAGCCGTCGGCCCGCAGCCACTTGCCTCGATAGATAATATAAGGTATCGGGACCAATAAATGATGATCCTGTGCCGCACCCAGGTAGTGAGGTGTAATCAAGCCGCCGATGCCCAAGCCCAGTTCGTAGAGCGGCAGTTCCTCGGCAAAAACCGGGCGAATTCCAACCAGGATGACAAACGCGGCGATATAGAATTGTATGAATTTAGGCAATGTTTGAACCCGTTAATAGACACTCCAAACATTTAAGACATGCGGTTGCAAGGCGCGAATTTCCCTGCAGCGATATAGTCATTTGGCAGGATGGGCGCGAAGCGGACCATAATAATGGCGACTGTACTTAATGATGCTGCGCCTCGTGCGGGTTACCAGTAGCCCGGCGTCGACCGCTGCGTATGCCTGTGAATAAAGTATGGCATAGTACGGAAAAGGTTTCAAAAAGGGCGGGAGTGGATCTTTCATTCCGAAGTATACACTGCTGGAATGTACTACCTGCTTGTGTTGTTTTGCATTTAGACCTGACTCGCCCGGATGGGCCGGATTATGGCCCGGGTCGATCAGATTTTCCTCCTTCATTTTCGTGGTTGAGTGATTGAGCCGGTGGCTGACGTTTCCCGTCTCCACGATATGGCAAGGGGTTATACGTGGGTAAAAATTCGATGCAAATCTCGGGGATAAGAGGATCAGTCCACCCGTAACCGGTAAAGCATAAACGCAAGCCGGTCCGAAATCCATTACCGTGGTGACAACAGCGGAAACGCGGCTGGGCAAGCAGGAAAATATGACATAACCTGTAGCGGCATTCGGATATAGCGAACCGCAATCATGAACATGCCAGCACCGGCAGCCGGCGCGGATCGGCTGTTTATCCGGCGTCTGTTGCTAGCCTTCCTCGTGTCCCTGATCCTGTCCTGCAGCGGCGGCGAAGGGAATGACACGGCCAAGGCCGATAAATCCGCCACTGACAAGAAACCGCCCGCCACCGCGGCTGCCCAGACGGCCAAGAAAGCCAAGCAGGAGGCGCCGCGGGTCAAGCCGTTGCGGGTCATCCTCCGCCCCGAGCCGGTGGCCTTCCTGCCCCGCAACGCCGAGCCAGTGCGGCTGGATCGGGATATCGCCGAGGGCCTGGCCGCCAGCCTCGGGCGCCCCTACCAGCCCGTGGTGGAAAAGGATTACCCGAAGATGATAGACGACCTGCTGGCGGGCAAGGGCGACCTTATCGCCGCCAGCATGACCATAACCAAGGCGCGTGCCAAGCGGGTGCTGTTCTCCATTCCCTATCAGCACGTGGACGAACTGCTGGTGGTGCCGGCGGGCAAAGCCGCGGCGGCGCGATGGCAGGACCTCGACGGCAAGACCCTGTGCGTGCGCCGGGGCAGCTCCTATGAAGAGACCCTGACCGAGATGCAGGAACAGGGGGTCAAACTGCATATACACCTGGAGCCCGAAGACCGGGATACCGAGGAGATCGTGGATCGGGTCGTCTCCGGGGAGTGTCCGGCCACCGTCGTCGATTCCCATTACTGGAGCGCCATCAAGCGCTATTTCGACGGCGTGCAGGCCCTCAGGGCCCTGGCGGAGAACCGGTCCATCGCCCTGGCCATGCGCCCGGGCGACACCCGGCTGAAGAAACTGGTCAATCATTATCTGATCCGGCGGGCCCTGACTGGCCGGCGCGACACCGATTACACCGACGACCTGCCCGGCCTCAAGAAGCGCCAGCGGTTGCGCATGATCACCCGCAACAGCGCCGCCACCTATTACCTGTACCGGGGCGAGCCCTTTGGCTTCGAATACGAACTCCTGCACCGCTTCGCCAAACAGCAGGGCATGCGCCTGGATATCGTCGCCCCGCCCTTCGTTCAGCCACGGTATCAGCGATTTGTTGTCGTCGGGGATGACGAAGTTCCTATTACCGGACCTACCAGGAGCTGCGGAAAAAGGTCCCCGGCCTCAAGGCGGCATTCGCGCCGGAGGACATGGAGACCGAGGAGATCCTGAAGCTGGTGGACGAGGGCAAGCGCGACATCACCATCTGCAACCGCGATCTGCTGCAGATCGAACAGACCTACGGGAGAAACCTCAAGGAGGCCTTTCCGGTGGGTGGCAAGCGGGACATTGGCTGGGCGGTGCGCAAGTCCAACAAGAAGCTGCTGGAGGCCCTGAATCAGTTCATCAAAAAGGAATACCGCGGCCTGTTCTACAATATCAGCAAGCGGCGTTACTTCGAGGACCACAAGGTCATCGCCCGCGCCGACAGCAAGTGGCGGCTGGACAAGAGCGGGCGGATCTCGCCCTACGACGACATCGTCAAGAAATACGCGGCCAGGCATAACCTGGACTGGCGACTGATCGTGGCCCAGATCTACCAGGAATCCCACTTCAATCCCAGCAAGCACAGCTGGGCCGGCGCGGAGGGGCTGATGCAGCTGCTGCCGCGCGCCGCGCGCGAGGTGGGCGTGGACGGCAAGCTCACCATTCCGGAGAACTCCATCAAGGCCGGCATCCGCTACCTCAGCCGCATGATCAGTCTGTTTGATCCCAAGCTGCCGTTGCAGACGCGCATCCGGTTCGGACTGGCCAGTTATAACGCCGGCCGCGGCCACGTCCTGGATGCCCGCCGTCTGGCCAGGAAACTGGGCCTGTCACCCGACGTCTGGTACGGCAACGTGGCCCGCGCCATGCTGCTCCTCAGCAAGCGCAAGTATTACAGCCGGGCGCGTTTCGGTTACGTGCGCGGCTCGGAGCCGGTGAAATACGTGCGCCAGATCGAGGATCGATACTTCGCCTACGTCAAGCAGCTCCCGTCCGAGAAAGAGGAAATGGGCTATCGAAACAAAGGAGCGACCCGGCCCGCCGGCGGGCTTCCCCTTGCGGAACGGTAAGCGTACAGGCAGCCGGGTCCTGCTTCCCTAGCCCATGCGCCCGTGGATGGCGACGAACAGGTCATCCACCGGGATCGCCTCGGGGATAAAATGCTGCTGGACCATGTACTTGACGAAAGTCTCCAGGGTAGCCCGGTTTTTCTCCACGCCGTAGGCCCACAGATCCCGGCCGAATTCGCCGAACATCTCGTCAATCTCGCGCAGGTCGTCGAACAGCCACGGCAGCATGTAGCGCTGGGCGTCGGAGTAATACATGCGATCGATGGCCCACTGGCGGGCGGCGAGGAAGCCCTTGTACAGGCTGGGGGCGATCCAGCGGTTCTGTTCGTACACTTCCCGGCGGATGGCGACCGTGTGCATGATGGGGTGGATGCCGTACTCCCGGTAATAGCGCTTCTCCTCCTCGCGGAAGTCGGGGAAAAGATGGGCGACCTTGTCGGGACGTGTGCGCACGGAATCGGGCATGCACGATCCGATGACGGCATCTATCTCGCCGTCGGCCAGCATGTCCGACAGCGACTTGTCCGAGGTGTTGGGCGTGATGTTGACGGGTTTGAGCAGTTTGGGCGGCGCCGGCGGACTGCCGTGAGTGCCGGGTTTTTCCACCGCACCCTGGATCCACTGCACGCCGGAAAGGTCCACGCCGTAGACGTTTTCCAGGTCACCGCGGATCCAGACCGCCGCGCTCATGGTATACAGCGGCACGCCGATGCGCTTGCCCGCCAGGTCCCCGGGTTCTGTGATGCCTGCGTTCTTGTTGATGCAGATGAAACCGTGGCGGAATACTCTGGAGGGGAAGACGGGGATGGCCACGAAGGGGCTGTCGCCCCTGGCCGTCATGGCCACGTGCTCCGCCAGGGACAATTCCGACAGGTCGAACTC
>JARRRO010000033.1:0-13380 GCA_037380645.1 Gammaproteobacteria bacterium
CCAGGGCGCGCGCGCCCTGGAGGACGATGCGGTCAGCCTGATCCACTCCCTGTCCCCGGAGGAATTCAGCGGCGCCTCCTCGCGCTACCAACGACCCGGGCGCATCCCCGGCAGCGACAATGTCTTCTGCCAGTCCCTCATCGACATGGAGACCTTCACCTATCTGCCCACGGAAGAACTGCGCCGGATCTTCGCCGCCACTACGGCCGGCGAGGCGGGACGGGTCATCACCTACTGCGGCGGCGGCATTGCCGCCAGCAGCGACGCCCTGATCCTGATGCACCTGGGCAAGACCGACGTGGCCGTCTATGACGGCTCCCTGAACGAATGGACCGCGGATCCGGATCTGCCCATGGAAACCGGGTGAGCCGGATCGTTCTCATTCATGGCGCCTGGCACGGCGCCTGGTGCTGGTACAAGGTGATCCCGCTGCTGGAGCGCCACGGGCATACCGTCATTGCCCCGGACCTGCCCGGCCACGGCGTCGACCGCACGCCCCCCAACCGGGTCAACCTGGACGGCTACGCCAAACGCGTGTGCGAAGTCCTGGACGATGGGGAGGAGCCGGCGCTGCTGGTAGGGCACAGCATGGGCGGCATCGCCGTCACCCGGGCGGCGGAACTGCGCCCGGACCGGATCAGCACCCTGGTCTACGTCACTGGCTTCCTGCTGCCCTCCGGCCGCTCCCTCCTGGATGAGGCACAGACGGACCCGGACACCCTGGTCCTGCCCAACCTGGTATTTCCTCAGGACGACCCCAGTTATGTGAACCTCCGCCCGGAGGCCCTGCGGGAGATATTCTACGGCGACTGCAGTGACGCCGACTTCGCCCTGGTAAGAACCGCGTACACGCCGCAGCCCCAGTCGCCATTGCTGGCACCGGTAGAAACCACCGCGAAGAACTTCGGGCGGGTGCCGCGGGTGTACATCGAGACCCAGCTGGATCGGGCCATCACCCCGCCGGCCCAGAAAAGGATGTATACCGCCCGGTCCTGCGAGAAAGTGATCAGCATGCACACCGCCCATTCCCCTTTCTTCTCGGCCCCGGAAGAGCTGGCGGAGCATCTTTTGTCGCTGGCCTGACGCGCCGGCGACAAGACGCCGGCAATCTTGATCTGGATCATACCGCGCCGCGGGATTTGAGCTATTGATTGTAATGAGGCGCCGGATAATTCAGTCCGGAATGATCGCAGAGCACAGCGATCCGCCGAGACATCAAGGTCATTAAATCCATGCCCGACAGAGATGGTGCCCATCATAGACAGAACCTCGGCGGGCCGTAGCCTGGCCGAGGCATTGCAGCAATACGCCGATCGCGACGACGTCGTGGTCCTGGCCCTGCCCCGCGGCGGCGTCCCGGTGGCCTTCGAGATCGCCGAGGCACTGCACGCGCCCCTGGATCTCATGCTGGTCAGGAAACTGGGAACGCCCGGCCAGGAAGAGCTGGCCATGGGGGCCATCGCCACGGGCGGCGCGCGCGTCATGAACGATGACGTGGTCGCCATGCTGCACATCAGCGAGAGGGAAATCGAAGCGGAGGCGGACAGGGAGCAGGAGGAGCTGGAACACCGGCAGCGCCTGTATCGCGGCGACCGGCCCCTCATGGACTTTCGGGACAAGTGCATCCTGCTGGTGGATGACGGCATCGCCACCGGGGCCACCATGCGCGTCGCCATCCAGGCCCTGCGGCAGCAGCATCCCGCGCGCATCGTCGTCGCCACGCCGGTGGCGCCGCCCGACACCGTCGCGCTGCTGCGCCGGGAGGCCGATGACGTGGTCTGCCTGGAGATGCCGGAGCCGTTCATCGCCATCAGCCGCTGGTACCAGCGCTTCTCCCAGACCGGCGATGATGAGGTGAAGTCCCTCCTGGAACGCGCCTGGCGCCGGACGGCCGAGACGGCGCGCGCCGGAAACGGGGGCTGACGGATGCCGGCTTCTCCCACCGAAGTCACGGTCGAGACCGAGGATGCCCGGCTGGAAGGCTTTCTGACCGTGCCGGAGGACTATCTCGGCATCGTGGCCTTCGCCCACGGCTCAGGCAGCAGCCGCTTCAGTCCCCGCAACACCTACATCGCCGAGGTGCTCAACGCCGCCTCCCTGGCCACGCTGCTGTTCGATCTGCTCACCTTCGAGGAGAACGAGATCGACATGCACACCCGCGAGCTGCGCTTCGACATCCCCCTGCTCACCCATCGCATGACCGGCGCCGTGGACTGGCTGGCGGAAAACGGGGAGACCCGGGACCTGCCCCTGGGCCTGTTCGGCGCCAGCACCGGTTCCGCCGCGGCCCTGGGCGCCGCCGCGGCCCGCCCCCACTTGGTCCAGGCGGTGGTATCGCGGGGCGGCCGTCCCGACCTGGTACCGGAAAACGAGCTGCAGCAGGTCCGGGCGCCCACACTGCTTATCGTCGGCGGACTGGACGCCCCGGTCATAGACATGAACAAATCGGCGGCCAGCGCCCTGGCGGTGGAGCACGAACTGCAGATCGTCCCCGGCGCCACCCACCTGTTCGAGGAACCCGGCAAGCTGGAAGAGGTGGGCCGCCTCGCCACGGACTGGTTCGTGCGGCACCTGGGCGGGCGCGATAAGGCGGCCTGATGCCCGTATCCGATATCCGCCTGTTCGCGCTGTCGGAGAGCCGCGCCTTCGGTGAACAGGTGTGCGAGGCCCTGGGCGTCAGGCTCGCCGGTCACGAGGAGCGGAGCTTCGAGGACGGTGAACACAAGATCCGGCCCCTGGAGAACGTGCGGGGCAGGGACGTGTTCGTCATCCAGTCCCTGTACGACTCCCCCGAGGGCAGCGTCAACGACAAGCTGGTGCGGTTCCTGTTCTTCCTTGGCGCGCTCCGCGACGCCTCGGCCGCGCGGGTTACCGCAATGGTGCCCTATCTGTGCTATGCCCGAAAGGATCGCAAGACCAAGACCCGCGACCCCGTCACCACCCGCTACGTCGCCCAGATGCTGGAAGCGGTGGGGACGGATCGGATCGTCACCATGGATGTGCACAACCTGGCCGCGTACCAGAACGCCTTCCGCTGCCGCAGCGATCACCTGGAGGCCAGAAGGCTGTTCGCCGAACACTTCGCCTTTCTGATCGGATCGGCGCCGGCGGTGGTGGTGTCCCCGGACATCGGCGGCGTCAAGCGGGCGGAGGCGTTCCGGACCTATCTGGCCGAGCACCTGGACAACGACGACATCGCCAGCGCCTTCATGGAGAAGCACCGCAGCGCCGGCGTGGTCAGCGGCGAGGCGGTGGTGGGGGACGTGGAGGGCAAGGTGGCGATCATCATCGATGACCTCATCAGCACCGGAGGCACCATCGCGCGCACGGCCAACGCCTGCCTGCAGCGGGGCGCCGGCGCCGTGTACGCGGCGGCGACCCACGGCCTGTTCGTCGGCGACGCCGGAAAGACCCTGTCCGCGGCGCCGCTGGAGAAGCTGGTGATCACCGACACCGTCCCCCCCTTCCGCATCGAAGGGAAGTTCGATCCGGACAAGTTGACCGTGTTGAGCGCAGCGCCCCTGTTCGCCGAGGCCATACGCCGCATCCATGAGGGGGGCTCCATCGTCGAACTGCTGGAGGGATGATACTTGTTCCCTTCGGGGATCAGGCGGGCGGCTCCGCCGGCAGGTGCCGTTTCGCCACGACCATGTAGTCCTTCGCCCGGCGCAGCCATTTCTCGGCGTTGTTGATCTGATGGTCCTCCACGTGCCAGACGGCGATCTTGGCCCGCAGGCAGGCGCGGAACAGCCGGTAGAAGTCGATGAGGGCACCGGGGCAGCGATCCCCGCTCACCTTCGTGTAATTCTGCAATAACCGCTCGCCTATCCAGTCCGCCCCCAGGCGCTCGCATTCCAGACCCAGGTAACTCAGCTCATCCGCGGGGTCGATGATGCGGAAGTTCCGGTTAAACTCCAGGCAGTCGATGATCACCGGCGGCGTGGTCAGGAACACGTGCTCCGGCCGCAGATCGCCGTGGCCTTCTATGACGCGCCCGCCAACCACACGCTCTTCCAGCAGCGATGTGTCCGAGGACAGGAAACTCCGCTGCAGGGAGGTCAGCCGCTGCACCAGTTCCACCGGCAGGCCGTAGGCGGGTCGGCTCAGGACTTCGTGGTTCTCCTCGATCTCGCCGGCGAACAGCGCCCGGTATTCCTTGCCTGACAACAGCAGCGGTGTCTGCTGCGCGTAGAAACCGTTCAACAGGCCGCTGATGGTATCGATGTCCTGCGGCTCGACGGTGCGGTTCAGTATCAGCGCCTCCAGGGTGCGGTCCTGGGGCAGGCGGCGCATCTCCACCAGCCAGTCCACCGGTTCCCCGTCGCCGTCCAGGCGCAGCTCCCCGTTTTTCTCCAGGGTCAGGGGCAGGGTGCGCAGATAGGTGTCGCCGGCCAGGCGCCGGTTCAGAATCACTTCGCGCTCGCTGTCCAGCCGCCTGGACTCCAGGGTGCTGAAATCCAGGAACTCGTAGCGTACCGGCTTCTTCAGCTTGTAGACCCGATCCTCCGTGAGGAAGACCCACGACATGTGGGTCTCGATCACCTCGACCCGGCCGGCCCCGGCGGGATAGTGCCCGGGCTCGCGCAGAAAGGCGACCTTCTTGTCGATGTTCACCTCGCCGCCGGCGGGCATTGTCAGGTTATTGCCGGACATTTTTTCAGAGTGTTAACGGTTGATCGGAATATATCATCAGGGATCACTGTGCACTACGCCGGGGGAAAATCAAAACTGCGGGCCATGGCGGCTTGATCGGGATCATGCGCGTCCCGGTATAGTGTATNNNGCGCGGGGAGGCATCTATTTCTTTTTATCTTTGTCCAGTCCGAATAACTCGTTCAGTTTTTCCCGGGAGGCTTCCTCCTCTGAGAGGATCTCCCCGCCCATGGCATTGAGATCCGAGCTGCGCGATTCGATGCCAAACAGGGCGTCCAGCGTCTCCCTGGACTCCTGGCTCTCGGATTTCTCTTCCCCGCCAAAGGCGGCCGGGCTGGGATCGAAATAGCCGCAGAAGTTCGCCTTCTCCTTGTTTACCACGCGCTCGGCCATGGGTTCGCTGCAACTGTTGTTCCGGGAGGTATCGTAGAACCGGCACTGCCGGCAGACGTGCAGATCGGCGTGGCAGTGGCTGCATTTGGAGCGGCGGGTCAGGGGCAGCGGCGTGTCGGCCGGCAAGGGGGTGCCGCACTTCCAGCAGGAATAGTTCTCCGCTTTCACGCCACACCTCCCGTCAAGATTCTGGATGAACCAGTTACGTCAGAATCTTCTTTGATACAGGGATGTATCACCATTTTCAATCATTTTATGGTTGAAAATGGAGAAAAGTGAAAATCGCATTTTTCACTTTTCGTGCCCTGATAATGCATGGATGCATTATTCAGGGCTTATGGAATAAATAATAACTTAATTATGAAAACGATGAGAACCGTATTCAGGACTATCCGGATGGTCTTCTCCCCCCTGCTGACGGAGGTATGGGCGCCGATCCAGCCGCCCAGGGTGTTGCCCGCCGCCAGGCCGGCGCCCGCCAGCCACATGATCCGGACCTGGGTGGCGAAGATGATCAGGGCGACCACGGTGTACACGCCCACGATGAACACCTTGTGCATGTTCACCCGCACCAGGTCCATGCCCAGCACCCGCTGCAGCACGGGCATGATGAGGAAACCCACCCCCACCTGGATGAAACCGCCGTAGAAACCCACCCCCGCCATGAGCAGGCAGCCGAGGGCCAGCCGCCGGCGGGAGACGGGTCCGCCCGCCACGGACTGCGGGTTACCCTTCCTGAGGCCGGTGATAATCATCACCGCCAGCATGATCGCGGCCAGGGTGCGATGGAACCACACCCCCTCCAGGCGCGTCCCCATCAGCGCCCCGGCCACAGCACCCGGTAGCGCGCACAGGGCGAGGCCGAAGCTGAGGCGGAATTCCGCCATCCCCCGCCGGAAAAATGCGGTGATGGCGGCGACATTCTGGGCCAGGATGGCGATACGGTTGGTGCCGTTGGCCACCGGGCCGGGCATGCCCAGGAACACCATGACCGGCACCGTCAGCAGGGAACCGCCACCGGCCATGACATTGAGGAAACCGGCGGCGATGCCCACCGCGAACAGCAACAGTCCCTGCCAGAGTTCCATGGCGGGCGCCGGGTTCAGACGGCGAAGATCCGGCCGGGATCGGCGAAGGCCTTGAATTCCAGGGCGTTGCCGCTGGGGTCGCGCACGAACAGGGTGGCCTGTTCCCCCACCTGGCCCCGGAAGCGGATAGTGGGTTCGATGATGAAGGACGCGCCCGCCTCCCGCAGGCGATCCGCCAGCGCCTGCCAGGCGGCCATGTCCAGGATGACGCCGAAGTGGGGTACGGGGACGCGTTCCCCATCCACGGGGTTGGCGTGCCCGGCTGTCTCGCCGCCCTCGATCAGATGCGCCGTGATCTGGTGACCGTACAGATCGAAATCGATCCAGCGGCTGTCGCTGCGCCCCAGGGGACAACCCAGCACTTCCCCGTAGAAACGCCGCGTCGCTTCCAGATCGGATACGGGGAAGGCGAGATGAAAGGGAGTGGAGGCCCGGCCCATGACCCGATCAATCCTGCCGGCCGTAGGTCTTGAACTTCTCCAGGTTGACGCGCATCTCCGCCTCGTCCAGCAGCACCGGCTCGCCGGCCAGCCGGCTGAGGAGATATTGCCTGGCCATCTCCTCCACCTCCCTGGCCAGGTCCAGGGCCGGGCGCGGCGCCTCGCCCAGGGCGACCATGCCGTGGTTGGCCAGCAGGCAGGCGCGGCGGTCCATCAGGGCGGCCACGGCGTTCTGCGCCAGTTCCGCGCTGCCGAAGGTGGCATAGTCCGCGCAGCGGATGGAATCGCCGCCCGCTCGCGCCACCATGTAGTGAAAAGCGGGGATGTCCCGGCGGGTGCAGGCCAGGGCGGTGGCCCAGGGGGAATGCACGTGCACCACGGCGTTGACCTCTGCGCGCACCGCGTACACGGCCGCGTGCAGTCGCCATTCGCTGGAAGGTTTCAGTTCGCCCGCAACGGCGTTGCCCTCCAGGTCCAGTTCCACCAGGGAGGCCGGGTTCAGATCGGCATAAGGTACGCCGCTGGGGGTAATGATAAGGCCGTCTTTCCAGCGGCCGCTGACATTCCCCGCGGTGACCACGCCCAGCCCCGCCGGCTCGATGGCCTGCGAGGTTTCGATGATCTCACGGCACAGGGCGTCTCTGTTCATTGGGTTATTGTATTACAGGGTGAATCGTAATTCGTGAATCGCGTGAAGCATGAGTCGTGAATCGTATAAAAAGCTTGTCATTTCGAGCGTAGCGAGAAATCTTGCTGTTCTTCAAACCGGTAAATCACGGACTAAAAGATCTCTCTCTTCGGTCGAGATGACAGCATTAAAGGAGAATCCAAAACGGTGGGTTACGCAGTGCTCAGGCACTGCTAACCTACCCTGCAGACACCGATTTTACGACTCACGATTCACCATCTTTATACGTTGAACCGGAACAAAATGACATCCCCGTCCTGCACCACGTAATCCTTGCCCTCCAGCCGCCACTTACCGGCGTCCTTGGCGCCCTGCTCGCCGTTGCAGGCGACGTAGTCGTCAAAGGACACCACCTCGGCGCGGATGAAACCGCGCTGGAAATCGGTATGGATAACGCCGGCCGCCTGGGGTGCGGTGGCGCCTTTGGGGATGGTCCAGGCGCGCACTTCCTTGGGGCCGGCGGTGAAGAAGGTCTGCAGCCCCAGCAGCCGGTAACCGGCGCGGATGATGCGATCCAGGCCCGGCTCCGCAAGACCCAGCTCCTTGAGGAACTCGCGCTTCTCCCCTTCCTCCAGTTCGGCCAGCTCCGCCTCGATGGCGGCGCATACCGGGATCACCTCCGCCCCCTCGACCTCGGCGAGTTCACGCAGCTTCGGCAGCCAGGGATTGGATTCCATCCCGCCCTCCTCGACATTGGCGATATACAGGGTGGGCTTGGCAGTAAGCATGTGCAGATCGGCGATGCGCTTTTGTTCCTCCTCGTCCAGGACCAGGGAACGCACCGGCTTGCCCTGATCCACGTGGGCGTAGATCCTCTCCAGCAGGGCCTGCTGCCGGCCGGCCTCCTTGTCGCCGGTTTTGGCCAGCTTGATCGCCTTCTGCAGGGCGCGCTCCAGAGTCTCCTGATCGGCCAGGCACAGTTCGGTGCCGACTACTTCGATGTCCGAGAGGGGATCGACCCTGCCCGCCACGTGCACGACGTTGTCGTCCTCGAAGCAGCGCACCACCTGGGCGATGGCATGGGTCTCGCGGATGTGTGACAGGAACTGGTTGCCCAGCCCCTCCCCCTGAGAGGCGCCCGCCACCAGGCCGGCGATGTCCACGAACTCCATGTGGGCGGGGATAATCTGCTTGGGCTTGGCGATGTCGGCGAGCCGGGCCAGGCGCGGATCGGGAACCGGCACCACACCGACATTGGGATCGATGGTGCAGAAGGGATAGTTCTCGGCGCCGATGCCGGCGCTGGTCAGGGCGTTGAACAGGGTCGACTTGCCCACATTGGGCAGACCCACGATGCCGCATTTGAATCCCATAACGTCAGCTACTGGTTCAAAGCTACCAGCAACAAGCAATAGTGAGCAAAAAACATTTAACTTGTGGCTAGTCGCTGGTGGCTTGTGGCTTTGTGTTCGTGTGCAGCGCCGTCATGGCCTTCTCCATATCTCCCACCAGGACCAGGGGCATGACCTTAAGAGCCCGGTCCATGGCCTCGTCGATGAGCCTTTGTTCCGCCGCCCCGGCCCTTTTCAGCACGTAGTCGATGACGTCGTCCTTGTGGCCGGGATGGCCGACGCCGATGCGCAGGCGCAGGAAATTACCGTTGCCCAGCGCGGCCATGATGTCGCGCAGGCCGTTGTGACCGCCGTGGCCTCCGCCCCGCTTGAGGCGGACCACGCCCGGCTCCAGGTCGATTTCGTCGTGCACGATAAGGGTCTCTCCGGGGGCGATGCGGTAATAGTCCAGGGCCGCGCGCACGGAGCGGCCGCTTTCATTCATATAGGTATCGGGTTCCAGCAGGCGACAGTCCGCGCCGTCGCGGCGCAACCGTCCCAGGCGGCCATGCAGCCTGGCCTGGGGGGTAAGGGAACAACCGTAGTGCGCGGCGAGCCGGTCCACGAACCAGAACCCGGCGTTGTGCCGGGTCGGTTCATAGCGGGCGCCCGGATTGCCCAGGCCGACGATCAGTTTAAGGGGGGCTGGCACTGACTGGGGGACGGTGCCGGCTTATTCTTCCTTGTCCTTGCCCTGCTCTTCCTGTTCGCCGCCCTCGGCCTCCGCCTCCGGCGCCTCGGCGGCCAGTTCTTCGGCGGCGGCCTCTTCCACTTCTTCTTCCTCGACCTCCACATGGGGCAGGTGGACGTTGACCACGGGCAGTTCGGGATCGCCGCCGTGCCTGAGGGACAGGATCTCCACCCCACCGGGCAGTTTCAGCTCGCCCAGGTGGATGGCATCGCCCAGGTCCAGGGCGCCCAGGTCCACCTCGATATACTCGGGCAGGTCCTTGGGCAGACAGGCGATTTCGAGATCGGTCATGATGTGGCTGATCACCCCGCCGCCGGTCTTGACCCCCGGGCATGTTTCCTCGTTGACGAAGTGCAGCGGCACGCGCATGGTCAGCTCTTCCTTCTCGTTGATGCGCTGAAAGTCGACGTGGTAGATCATGCGCTTGAAGGGATGTCGCTGCAGGTCCTTGAGGACCACATTCTCGCTGGCACCGTCCAGCTTGATGGTCAGGATATGGGAAAAGAAGGCCTCGTAATCCAGCCGGTGCAGCAGGTCATCGTGATCGAAGGACACCATGGCGGCATCCTTGTCCGATCCGTACAGGATCCCGGGGACCCGGCCGCTGCGGCGCAGGCGGCGGCTCGCACCTTTCCCTACGTCCGTACGCGGCTCAGCAGTAAGTTCAAAAGATTGCATTGTCGTACTCCTTAAAACAGTTATAAGTAACAAGTCACAAGTCATAAGGAACAGGCCTTGCGACCAGGCCCGTCCCGCACTTGTAACTTGTCACTTGTAACTTGTGACTATTAGTCAACGAACATTGAGCTCAGCGACTCGCCCTCACAGACCCGGCGTATGCTCTCGGCCAGCATGGCCGCCACGCTGGACTGGCGGATCTTGTCACAGGACGCCGCCTCTTCGCGCAGGGGGATGGTGTCCGTCACCACCAGTTCGTCCAGTTCCGATGCCTTGATGTTCTTGATGGCGTTGCCCGACAGCACCGGGTGGGTGCAGTAGGCCACCACCTTGACCGCGCCGTGTTCCTTCAGGGCGTTGGCGGCGTTGCACAACGTCCCCGCCGTATCCACCAGGTCGTCCACGATCACGCAGGTGCGGCCCTTGACGTCGCCGATGATGTGCATGACCTCGGACTCGTTGGGATTGGGCCGGCGCTTGTCGATGATGGCCAGCTCCGCGTCCTCCAGCCGCTTGGCCACGGCCCGGGCGCGCACCACGCCGCCCACGTCCGGGGAGACCACGATCTGGTCGGGATACTTGTGTTTCCAGATATCCCCCAGCAGCACCGGCGAAGCGTACACATTGTCCAGCGGCATGTTGAAAAAGCCCTGGATCTGATCGGCGTGCAGATCCACGGTCAGGACCCGGTCTATGCCCACCGCGCCGATCATGTTGGCGATCACCTTGGCCGTGATCGGGACCCGCGCCGAACGCGGGCGCCGGTCCTGGCGGGCGTAGCCCATGTACGGGATCACCGCGGTGACCTTGGTTGCCGAGGCCCGGCGCAGGGCATCGGCCATGACCAGCAGTTCCATCAGGTTGTCATTGGCCGGCGCACATAACGACTGGATGATGAAAACGTCCCGGCCGCGGACGTTTTCCATAATCTCCACCATGATCTCGCCGTCGCTGAAGCGGCCGACGTTGCTCTTTCCCAGCGGCATGTTCAGGTAGCCGGCGATGTCCAGCGCCAGCCTGGTATTGGCGTTGCCGCTGAAGAGCATGACATTCGTCATGGACATCAGTTTGTCTTCCGCCTGCATCGCTCGTCTCTGTCAGTCAGGTAAACGGCAAGATCGCCGACACTTGGGACCGTACTTGGCTGGGGTGCCAGGATTCGAACCTGGGATCCGGGGATCAAAACCCCGTGCCTTAACCACTTGGCCACACCCCAATGTTCCTGAATCATTTACGGCCAGGTTCTCATCCGGCTCCTATTCCTCCCTGTATCAAACAACGATACAGGGGAAATGGCCAGGATTACTCCGGGCATCCCTGCCCTCCGCCCTTGCGGGCCAGCATCACCCACGACGTGATGCTGTTCAAATTCGTTCCCGACGAATTTGTCGAACCTGGGATCCGGGGATCAAAACCCCGTGCCTTAACCACTTGGCCACACCCCAATGTTCCTGAATCATTTACGGCCAGGTTCTTATCCCTGCTACCCGTCCCCCGGCGTGTCTGCCCCGCTGGGGGATAACCGGGATTATTCCACGAGTCAGCCATGGTGACACGGAGTTCTACGCCCCTTCCAGGTGCAGCCGCTCCAGCAGGGGGGAGCGATTCAGGCCCCGGGCGGCGAAACCGCGCCAGGGCGGGGGGATCCGGGCGGCAAGCGCCGCCGCCTCCTCGCGGCTGGCACAGCGGGCAAACAGGCAGGCCCCCGTCCCGGTCAGCCTGGCCCCGCCGGCATGTTCGCGCAGCCACTGCGCCGCCCCGGCGACCTCCGGATAGGCGGCGAAAACCACCGGTTCACAATCATTTTGACCGGCCCCCGCCAGGAAGTCGCGTATTGTGATGGGAGGGGTATTTCGTGTCAAATCAGGGGCGTTGAAGATGCTGGCGGTGGGGATGGAACAGCCCGGATGCAGGATCAGGTACCAGTCCTGCGGCGGGTCCACCGGCACCAGCTTCTCCCCCACCCCCTCGGCCCAGGCGGCGTGGCCGTGGATGAAGACGGGGACGTCCGCCCCCAGCCCCAGCCCGATGGCGGCCAGCTCGTCCGTGCCCAGGCCGGTTTCCCACAGCCGGTTCAGGGCCACCAGGACGGTGGCGGCGTCGGAGCTCCCGCCGCCCAGGCCGCCGCCCGTGGGGATATGCTTGGTGACGCCTATCTCCACGCCCGGGGTCGCGCCGGTCTCGGCCTGCAACGTTCGGGCCGCGCGCACCGCCAGGTCCTCGTCCTCGGCAATCCCGTAGCTGCCGCCGCCGCGGAGGATACGCCCGTCTTCGCGCAGGGAAAATACCAGCTCATCGCCGTAGTCCAGGAACTGGAACACGGTCTGCAGCTCGTGATAGCCGTCGGGCCGCCGGCCGGTGATGTGCAGGAAGAGGTTGATCTTGGCCGGCGCCGGCCAGGGCGGACCCGGCATTTCAGGCCTCCCAGTCATAGATGATCAGCTTCAGCTGCAGGTCCTCCCGGCGCAGGGTGATCTTTTTGGGCAGCTCGTAGCCGCCGCTGCGCCGGTAGTCGGCATAGTCGATCTGCCAGCCGTCCTGACCGAGGTGCTGCAGCAGGCCGCGGCCGTCCACGGTCACCGCCGCCGGCGTGCTGTCCGGGGCCGGCAGGCCGCGGATCCAGTAGGTGAAGCCGGATACGGGGACGCCCCAGCCGAGGTTTCGCCGCATCAGGCTCTCCGCGTCGCGGCCCTGCAGCAGCCGGCCGTCGTCCGTATGCAGCCGCACGGCCCGGTCGTCGCCGCTCAATTTATACTGCCCCTGGCCGAAGGGGCCAAAGACCCGCGCGACATAGCGCTTCCCGTCCTGGCGCCAATCCAGGCTGGCCGTCCAGCCCTTGTCCGCCAGCCGCACGGCGATCCGGCCCTGCAGCTTCCACTTGTCCAGTTGTTCCAGGGCATCCCGGTGCCGCTGCCACAGCTCGGCGCCGGAGACTCCCGGCGCCGGGGGCCGGGTGGCGCAGGCCCCCAGCAGGACGGCCAGGCACAGGGCGAGGAGGCACCGGCAGGAAGGGGGGACGCAGCCCGGCATGAGGCGGATCGGCGGCACGGGGACCTCGGGCGGGGAACCGGGCCGGATCAGGGTTTAAACCGCTTGATCACATCCAGCAGTTTCTGGTCCTTGGGGGTTTCCTGCAAGGCGGTGCTCCAGACCTTGCGGGCCTCCTCCTTGTCGCCCTTGACCCACAGGACCTCGCCGAGGTGAGCGGCGATTTCCGGATCCTGGCGCAGCTTCAGCGCCCGGCGCAGGTACTGCACGGCCTTGTCCAGTTTGCCCTCGCGGTACAGGACCCAGCCCATGCTGTCCAGGATGTAATAGTCATTGGGGCTGATGTCCATGGCCCGCTTGATCAGCTTGTAGGCCTCCTGATAGCGGTCGGTGCGATCGGCCAGGGTATAGCCCAGGGCATTCAGGGCCT
>JARRRO010000034.1:0-9684 GCA_037380645.1 Gammaproteobacteria bacterium
GCGGAAATTGTCCGCCTGCTGCACGGAATCCGTGTCCTCAAGCACCCCGTCGATATAGCGGGACACCGGGATGCCCGGCAGGAACATGGTATAACTCGGCTTGCCCTTGTTATCCAGATACTGCTTGCGCATGTCGAAACGGCCCTTGAGCCATTCATAATCCACGTCCCAGACCCGTGCCCAGTGCTTCCACGCCCCCTCGGACAGACCGTAATAGCCCGGCAGCGTATGGCTGTTGGGGCCGATGTCCGTAGCGCCCTGGACGTTGTCGTGGCCGCGGAAAATATTGGTGCCGCCGCCGGAGGTGCCCATGTTGCCCAGCGCGAGCTGCAGGGCACAATAGGCGCGCGTGTTGTTGTTGCCGATATGATGCTGGGTCCCGCCCATGCACCACACCAGTGTGCCGGGACGGTTATTGGCCATGGTTTCGGCGACTTTGTGGACCTCGTCCTTGCCGGCGCCGGTGATGCGCTCCACCTCGGCCGGCGTATACTTCGCCACCACCTTGCGCACATCGTCCATGCCATACACCCGCTGGTGGATGTATTTCCTGTCTTCCCAGCCGTTGTCAAATATGTGCCACAGCACGCCCCAGACAAAGGCGACATCCGTCCCCGGCCGGATACGGAGATGCTGGTCGGCGTGGGCGGCGGTACGTGTAAAGCGAGGATCGACGACGATAATTTTGGCGCCGTTTTCCTTGCCCCGCAGGATGTGCTGCATGGCGATGGGATGCGCCTGGGCGGGATTGCTGCCGATGAACAGCATGGCCTTGCTCTGGTGCATGTCGTTGAAGTGGTTGGTCATGGCACCGTAGCCGAAGGTGTTCGCCACGCCCGCCACCGTGGTGGAATGACAGATCCGCGCCTGGTGATCGCAGTTGTTGCTGCCCCAGAAAGCGGCGAACTTGCGCTGCAGGTAGGCGCCTTCATTGCTGGCCTTGGAGGAGCCGCAGAAGAACAGCGCATCGGGACCGGATTCCTTGCGTATCTGCAGGAGCTTGTCGCCGATCTCATCTATGGCCTGGTCCCAGCTGATGCGCTTCCACTTGCCGCCCACCAGTTTCAAAGGGTGCTTGAGGCGTTTCTCACTGTGCGCGTGTTCCCTGACCGACGCCCCCTTGGCGCAATGGGCGCCGAGATTGATGGGAGAATCGAAATCCGGCTCCTGGCCGATCCAGACTCCGTGCTTGACCTCGGCGATGACGCCGCAGCCCACAGAGCAGTGGCTGCAGACGGAACGCCTGATTTCCACGTCTTTATCCGCGCTGCCGGTTGTTTCCTCCGCCTGCGCCCGGCGCATCATGCGCAGCGGCAGGCCGCCGGCCATGGCGGCGGCGCCGGCAGCCAGTCCCGAACGGCGCAGGAAGGTACGCCTGTCCAACCCCGCGCTGGCGCGGCTGCTCCCGCAGTCCCCCTTGCGTGTCAGTTTCATAGCATCACCTCAACGATTCAAATACGGGCCTTGGAATAGTATTTTTTGATATGCGGGCTCAACCGGTAGCCATCGGCCTCCTGCTCGGGTGCACCCGCGTCGTTTTTCTTACGCTCTGTCCGGGACAGGGAGTTCGCCAAGATGCCGCCGAGCCCGGCGAGACCGGCGAAAGTCAGGAAAAAACGTCTCCTGTTGACCCGTGATTGACTGTTCATTGCTTACCCTCTTCTTTTATCAAAGTCAGTGTCAGTTCAAGATATTCCCGCTCGAGTTCGAAAAAGGCCCGGCCGAATTCCGCCACCGCCCGGTAGAAATCCGCAGATGGCGCGCGATCAAGCTCCTGGAAGAACTGCGGCAGCCAGGGCAGCATGTGGGTGGTCAAAAAGGCATGTTGCCGTTCGACACCGCTCATCGTGTCGTCTTCGCCAAGCAGGCACATCACCTCGCACAGGGCGGCGACATGATCCTCTGGTTCGCCCAGGCCGGCCTGGCCTTGTATGCCCAGCTGCTTCAGGTCCCCGCGCAGGTTGGTCAACGGCCAGTCCATGAGCCTGCCGCTCAGATACCAGGAGGCGTACGGCAGCACTTCGCCGTGGGCGATGCCGATGAACAGCTCGTGAAACTCGTCATTTACCTGGTCCGCTTCCGCCTCTGCGGCCGCCTTTCTCAGGCCGCGCCAGGCCGGCACCATCCGGCCGGCGTGCAGTGGCCCGATTTCAATGGAAGCCAGGCGGCTGAGCAGCACGGCGTCCGGCGGCTCGGCGAAGAGGTTGGACAGGAGTGCATAGACCGGTCCGCGCGTTTCGTCAGTGGCATCGGGGGACGGGGAAACGACCGCGTCACGGCGCTCCGTCGTATTGCTGATGCTGTCCGTATTCATCAATGCCCTCCTCGCGTGAAGCCGTCCCGGTATTGTTCCACCTGCAGGCGATCGGTTTCTTTCTGCGCGCTGAGTGCGCGTTTCGCCCGGCATTCGCCGCACAAGCGCATCAGGTTTCTGTCACCGTGGGTTTGATACATCCAGTGATCCTTCAGCTTGGCGCTGATCGCCGCGATCATGCTGCGGGTGCCGAAGGCTTTGCCGCAGTCTTCACAATAGACGGCCTCATCCTCGTTCAGGACGCGGGGGTTTTTCGCAGCATCGCGGTCGTAGTCGATGCGCGGCTGCAGCTGGATCACCTGTTCCGGACAGATCTCCGCACAGGCGCCGCACTGGACGCAGTTGGCCTCGATGAATTTCAATACGGGCTCACCGCCGCCGTCCCGCAGGGCTCCGGCGGGACAGATGCCGGCGCAGGCCATGCACAGGGTGCAGGCGGAACGGTCCACGTTGACGTTGCCGAAAGGCGCCGGGGCGGGCAACGGCTGGTAGCGCTCCCGGACCTGTGAGTGCCGGTAGAGGTGATCCACGGCGAGATCCAGCATGGTGCGCTTTTCGTTGAAACCGCCAAACGTCGCCCGCGGCAGGGCCAGCATTGCCGGCGTCTGTGCCAGGGACGCGGCGAGACCGCCGGACCCGGTAGTGGCGTGCAGCCGGTTTTCCCCGCAGCCCAGTCCCGCCAGGATGCGGTTATAGACATTCACTTCTTCGCGTAACGCCGCTGTCGTGGTTGCCGGCGCCTGTTCGGAAAGCGCCACGACGACGCGATCGGCGCCGTAACAAATGGCGGGAAGCATCACGTCGCCGCCGATGGACCCGGTGTCTTCGACGCGCACAAACAGGCAGCTATCCTCCGATACTGCCTCCTTCGCGCCGGTGAGCTCCGGATCACTGTAGAATACGATGCTGGTAGGTGTACCGTCTGGTACCCCTTCGAGGGCCCGCTGCACCTGTTCCAGGACGGTGGCGGGCGGGGGATAGTTATAACGGATGGCGCCGGACGGACAAACCGTCGAACAGGCGCCGCAACCCTGGCACAACCAGGGATCCACCTCGATGGCATGGTCCAGGGAGGTTATGGCTTCGGCGCCGCAGGCCTCGAGACAGCGATTGCAGCCGGACGCCTCGGTGCCGCCGTGGGCGCACAGGTCCTGGCGGTAATGGAAATAACGCGGCTTCTCAAAATCACCCACCAGCCCGACGAGGGAATCCAGCGCCTGATCCAGCGCCGCCGGGTCCGTCCCGGGGGCAAAATAACCCGGCGGGAGTACCGGCCTTTGCAGCAGCGGTACGGCGGAAAGATCGAGAACCAGGTCGAAACAGGCCGTGTCGGTCCCGCACGTTCGTCCCAGATCCACTTCCCTGTCGCCGACGGATGCGATGACACGGAACCGGCCCAGGTGGCCCGCCACGGTCAGGGCCTGACCGCGGATAACGCGCGCAGTGCTCCCATCGATCACTTCCTGCTGACCGCTGTTGGTCAGTATCACCGGTGCGGGATGCCGGGGCAGACGTTCGCCGACAGCGGCGGCGTCCGCCGGTGCGATTACGAGCAGCTGTCCTGCCGATGAATAGGAGACATGGCGTACGCCCTCCCCGGCGGGGAGCAGATCCACGACGGCTATTTCAGCCGTTCCGCTCACCCTCAGCGCCGATGTGTTCCCCGGGTGTCATCAGGCAGTAGTCGTCCAGTCCATCGACGCAGTTGAAACGGGGTTCGCGGAAGAGGGCACGCCTGGCCAGGCGGCGTTGTTCGGGATCGGCGATGGCCTGAATGCCTCCGGCATCGGCTTTATCCCGTGCCGTCCCGGTATGCATGCGCCCGTTGGAATTGAACAGGCCGGGTAGAAGCCTTTTAAAGACTGTTCGTCTCATTCTTATCCCCCTCCCCTACGACGTCTCATGCCTGTGGATGGCATCCAGGGTGTGGCTGCCAGGAATGAAGATGCCATCGTATGCCCCTCTCTGCACGTCGTCAATGGTCACCTTCCGAGGCCCTGTTTATTAAATTTATATTAAATTTACATTAACTGGGCAAAGCGGGATTAATTCAAATCCATGAGGCTGGAACCTGAACCTGTTTATTATTAAACGCCCGGGGATGAACGAAGTTATGGAACCCGGACAAGGCCTGAGTCTGCCCTGGACTTGATCCGGGGACTTTCCGGTATGACCAAAGCCGCTTTTACTTTTACTACTGACTACTCGCTATTCACTACTTACTGTCAGTTCGCCAGCTGCCTCAGCACGAATTGCAGGATGCCGCCGTGGTTATAGTACTCCCACTCCTTCGGGGTATCCACGCGGACCCTGGCGGTGAAGCGGATTGGCTCGCCGTTCTCCGGGGTGGCGGCGACCGTCACCTCTTTGGCGCCGGTCTCCAGACCCTCGATGTCGTAGCTCTCCTTGCCGGTCAGCCCCAGGGATTCTGCGTTTTCGCCCTCCCGGAAGGTCAGGGGCAAAACGCCCATGCCCACCAGGTTGGAGCGGTGGATGCGTTCGAAGCTCTGAGCGATGACGGCGCGCACCCCCAGGAGCAGGGTGCCCTTGGCGGCCCAGTCGCGGGACGAGCCGGTACCGTATTCCCTGCCGGCGATGACCACCAGGGGGACGCTGTTCCCCTGATACGTCATGGCGGCATCGTAAATGGTCATCTGCTCGCCGCCGGGCTGGTAGGTGGTCCAGCCGCCTTCCGTTCCGGGGGCCAGCAGGTTGCGCAGGCGGATGTTGGCGAAGGTGCCGCGCATCATGACCTCGTGGTTGCCGCGGCGGGAGCCGTAGGAGTTGAAGTCCCGGTGTTCCACCCCGTGCTCCACGAGATATTTCCCGGCCGGGCTGTCCGCCTTGATGGCCCCGGCCGGCGAGATGTGATCGGTGGTGATGGAATCTCCCAGCAGGGCCAGGACCCGGGCGCCCCTGACCGGGTGGATCGCCGCCGGCTCGCGGCCCATGTCTTCGAAGTAGGGCGGGTTGCGCACGTAGGTGGAGGCATCGTCCCAGGCATACAGTTCCGACTCCGGGACTTTTATGGACGCCCAGTTGCTGTCGCCGGCGAAGACGTTCTCGTAGCTGTGCCGGAACATGGATGCATCCACAGTGCTGGCTATGGTCTCGCTGATCTCTTTCTGGCTGGGCCAGATATCCCGGAAATAAACCGGTTTGCCATCACTGCCGGTGCCCAGGGGATCGTTCATGATATCGATGCCGGTGGTGCCGGTGATGGCATAGGCCACCACCAGGGGCGGCGAGGCCAGGAAGTTCATCTTCACCTCGGGATGCACGCGGCCCTCGAAGTTGCGATTGCCGGACAGCACCGAGGCGACAATGAGGTCGCCCTCGTTGATAGCCTGGCTGACGGGAGCCGGCAGCGGGCCGGAGTTGCCGATGCAGGTGGTGCAGCCGTAACCCACCAGGTTGAAGCCCAGATCATCCAGGTATTCGGTGAGGCCGGATTTTTTCAGGTATTCGCTCACTACCAGGGAACCGGGGGCGAGACTGGTCTTGACCCAGGGCTTGACCCTGAGTCCCCGCTGATGCGCCTTCTTCGCCACCAGGCCGGCGGCCACCATGACCGAGGGATTGGAGGTGTTGGTGCACGAGGTGATGGCGGCGATGACCACGGCGCCGTCGGCGAGGTCGTATTCATTGCCCTGCTCGTCCTTGACCGGCACGCTGCCGGTGCGTTCGGAGATGCTGGCATCGATGCCGGTGCCGCCGCCTTCCCCCTCCAGTCTGGCTACCTCTTTGTTGTTCGCCGGCGCCCCTACGCGGGTGTTCTGCATGGCGTGCAGGTGTTTGCCGATGACGGTATGGGCCTGTTTCAGGGGGATGCGGTCCTGGGGGCGTTTGGGGCCCGCCAGGCTGGGTTCCACCGTGCCCATGTCCAGGTGCAGGGTGTCCGAATAGGCGGGATCGCCAGCGCCGGCCTCGCGCCACATTCCCTGCTCCCGGGCATAGGCCTCCACCAGGGCGACGTGAGCATCACCGCGGCCCGACAGGTGCAGGTAATTCACGGTTTCGGCGTCCACGGGGAAGATGCCGCAGGTGGCCCCGTATTCCGGCGCCATGTTGGCGATGGTGGCGCGGTCGGCCAGGGGCAGGTGTCCCAGGCCGTCGCCGTAGAACTCCACGAACTTGCCCACCACCCCTTTCTCGCGCAGCATCTGCGTCACCGTCAGGACCAGGTCCGTGGCCGTCGCGCCCTCGGGCAGCCGCCCGGTCAGTTTGAAACCGACCACCTGGGGGATGAGCATGGTGATGGGCTGGCCCAGCATGGCCGCCTCCGCCTCGATGCCGCCGACGCCCCAGCCCAAAACGCCCAGGCCGTTGATCATGGTGGTATGGGAATCGGTGCCCACCAGGGTGTCGGGGTAGGCACTGGGGACGCCGTCCACCTCCCGGTCGAAGACCGCGCGCGCCAGATATTCCAGGTTGACCTGATGCACGATGCCCGTGTCCGGCGGCACCACCTTGAAGTTGGCGAAGGCCTGCTGGCCCCAGCGCAGGAATTCATAGCGTTCCCGGTTGCGCTGAAATTCCACGGCGGCGTTCTTCTGCGCCGAATCCGCACCGCCGAAGAAATCCACCTGAACGGAATGATCGATCACCAGTTCCGCCGGCGACAGGGGGTTGATGCGCCCGGGGTCGCCGCCCAGTTTCTGCATGGCGTCGCGCATGGCCGCCAGGTCGACCACGGCGGGCACGCCGGTGAAATCCTGCATCAGCACGCGGGCCGGTGTGAAGCCGATCTCCTGGCGCGGTTCGGCTGCGGGGTCCCAGGCGGCCAGGGCCTCTATATCGGCGGCGGTGACGCCGACGCCGTCCTCGTTGCGCAGGAGGTTCTCCAGCAGGATCTTGAGGGAATAGGGCAGGCGGGAGACCGGAAAACGGCCCTCCAGGGCTTTGAGGGAGTAGATTTCGTAATTCTTGTTGTTGACCGCCAGCGTGGCCTTGGCGTTATGGCTGTTTTTCATCGACGACTCCGTTTCGTAGGTACGAATAAAAACATAATATTATGCGATATTTGGCGGTTCATTTACATAGGACCGCCGGTATGGCCACAGAGTACACAGAGTACACAGAGTACACAGAGATCACAGAAATGAGGGAAAAATCTGAACAACTTGATCTCGCAAAGGCGCAAAGAAAATGGAATTTCAACAACATTAATATTATTAATCTTGGCGTCTTTGCGCCTCTGCGAGAGATTTCTGTTCTCTGTGTTCCTCTGTTGTAAAAATTCAAAGGTCAACGGAAGGTCGAGTCAATGGTTCCCCCGCCCAGGCAGACGTCGCCGTCGTACAGCACCACGTACTGGCCGGGGGCCACCGCCCGCTGCGGGGCGTCGAAGTCTATGCGCCAGCGGCCGCCGTTTTCCGACTGCACCCGGCAGGCCTGATCCGGCTGGCGGTAGCGGGTCTTGGCCGCGCAGCGCAGGGGCAGGGGTGGGGGGTGTCCGGCGATCCAGTGCAGATCGGCGCAGCTGAGTCCGCGGCTGAACAGCAGGGGGTTGTCGTGGCCCTGGGCCACGAACAGGATGTTGCGCCTGATGTCCTTGTCCACCACGTACCAGGGTTGGTCGGATTCCCCCCGGACGCCGCCTATTCCCAGTCCCTGCCGCTGGCCCAGGGTGTACAGGAATACGCCGTCGTGGACGCCGATCACCCGCCCGTCCGTGGTATGGATCTCGCCCCGATCGGGGGGCAGGTACTGGGCGAGGAAGTCGCGGAAGCGCCGCTCCCCGACGAAACAGATGCCGGTGCTGTCCTTCTTGTCATGGGTGATGAATCCGGCCTGCCGGGCCAGCCTGCGCACCTCGGGCTTGGTCATCCCGCCGACGGGAAACAGGCTTCGGGCCAGCTGTTCCTGGTTCAGCCGGCACAGGAAATAGCTCTGATCCTTGTTCCGGTCCGCGCCCTTTTCGAGCAGATATTCCTGGTTCGATCGGGCGATGCGCGCGTAATGGCCGGTGGCAATGCGCCCCGCACCCAGCTTCAGCGCTTCATCCAGGAAGGCCTTAAACTTGACCTCCTGGTTGCACAGCACGTCCGGGTTGGGAGTGCGGCCGGCGCGGTATTCCTCCAGGAAGTTGCTGAACACGGCGTCCCAGTATTCCCGGGAGAGGTCGATGGTATTCAGGGGGATCTGCAGGCGTTCGCAGACCTGCATGGCGTCCTCCACGTCGCCTTCCCAGACGCAGCCACCGGTCCCGCCGGTCTCATTCCAGTTCTTCATGAACAGCGCCTCCACCCGATGATGACTTTCACGGCGTGGTCAGGAGGACGAACGGTGGGTGTGATCAAGTATTTCCAGGGGATAGCGCCGGCCGGCCAGGTAATCGTCTATGCATTTCACAACCAGGGGTGTTCGCAGCCGCTCCCGGTTCTCCTCCAGTTCGGTCCGGGTCAGCCACAGGGTGCGGACGATGCCGTCATCCAGCCGCCGGTCCGGGTCGTGGTCTTCACAGGTCCCGGCGAAACAGAAACGCAGATAGGAGATCGCCTCGACGTGGCGATTGGGAAACAGGTAGACGCCGACCAGGGACTGCGGACGGAACACCCTGGCCGTCTCTTCCAGGACCTCGCGGCGGACCGCGTCCAGGAGGTGTTCGTCTTTTTCCAGGTGCCCGGCGGGCTGGTTCAGGACCAGGTGATTATCGGCGTGTTCCTCCACCAGCAGGAAGCGGTCCTCATCCTGCACGATGGCCGCGACGGTGACGTTGGGTTTCCACTGGCGGCTGTGTTTTTCGTTTTTGTTCATTTCCATGGGGGCAATTCAGCCATTGGCTTCTTTGGAAGGTTCGATCCTCTTGATGACCGGCTTGTTCCAGCTGCCGGTGATGGTGTACTGATAGCGCAGCAGACTGTCGATATTCTCGCGCAGGGAATCGAACATTTTACCGGCAAGGTAGAACGCCGTGCCGACGCCGATCCCCACGGGCCCGAATATGGCGCCGGCCACGGGCAGGCTGCCGGAGATGCGCGGGGTCACGGTTACGATCTGATCATAGTCTTTCTCCGCCAGGCCGGTCCGGCCGCTGATGTTGACTTCAACCGAGGGGCCTTTCATGAACAGGTCGTTGGTATAGGCCTCGCCGTTGGTAATGTCGAAGTTCCCTTCGATTTTGTCAAACGCCAGTCCCTTGCCGAACAGATCGCTGAAGTCCAGGGTCAGGCGCCGCGGTAGTGTCTGTATGCTGAGCAGGCCGAACAGCCGGCCGGCGGAGGGGTCGACGTTCAGGAGCTGCCCCTCCTTGAGGTGCATGCTGATATGCCCGTTCAGTTTCGCCAGGGAGAATTCCATCGGCGAGCCCCGCCAATCGGCGTTGATCAGCAGGTCGGTCTCGCCGTTCTTGATGGGATTGACGTCAT
>JARRRO010000035.1:0-1869 GCA_037380645.1 Gammaproteobacteria bacterium
GCCGCCTGTGCGTGTGTCCGAGCTGGTGCGACCCGCCGGCGCACGTCTCCGCCATCATCCGCCTCGATCCCGGCCTTGCCTTCGGCACCGGCAGCCATCCCACCACGCGCTTATGTCTGGAATGGCTGGCAGGCGCGGAACTGTCGGGCGCGCGGGTCATCGATTACGGCTGCGGTTCCGGCGTCCTGGGACTGGCCGCCGCGGTACTGGGGGCGGTGGCGGTGCAGGCTGTGGACAAAGACGCCCAGGCCCTGGCGGCCGCGCGTGCAAACACCGCCGGCAACGGCCTGGCCGGCCTTATCCGCGTCTGCCGGCCGGAGGAGCTGGAAAGCGGCGCCGACGTCCTCCTCGCCAATATCCTGCTGGGTCCGCTGCTGCAGCTGGCGGAACGCTTCGCCGGGCTGCTGGCCCCAGGGGGGCGGGTGGTCCTGTCCGGCCTGCTGGCCCATCAGGCGGAGGAATGTTTGGCGGCGTATCAGCCCTGGTTTAAGATGGAAGCGCCCCGGTTCAGCAATGAATGGGCCGTGCTCTGCGGCAGCAGGCGCTAGCAGGCTGTTGAAATACATGGTAATTCAACAGCCTGCTGGCGGTACCGGGCAGAATCGGTATTTTTCGATCGCGCAGCGATTGAAAAACGGAGCAAAGTGGAAATCGCACAACCCTTTGCGGGTTGAAAAACGATATGGAAATTGTTTTTCAACATCATGTTATACCGGATGAAGAAGACATGTTCACAGATTGTCCGTCCTGCCGAAGGCAGTTCCGACTCCACGCCAGGCAGTTGTCCGCTGCCAGGGGCTGGGTGCAATGCGGCTATTGCGGCGAGCAGTTCAACGCCCTGGAACGCCTGCACGATCAACCCCAGCCCAGGCCCCACGTCTCCGTGCCCGTGATCCAGGAAGAGGCCGCGGCCGAGAATGTCACCGGGGATACCGCCGCTGCCGTTAAACCGCCGGATAAGGAATCTGCCGGTGCTGCGCCGGTGCCACAGCCGGAACTAAGTCCGGACATACCGAATAGCAAGGCGGAAAAGGAAAAATCACCGTTATCGATCGAGGCGGAAAACGAAGCATTCCCGCTGCGGATCGAGGAGGAAATTGAAGAGACTCCGCTGCGCTTCGAGACGGAAACCGACGAGGTCCCGCCGCGAAGCGAGGGGGAAGCTGAAGGAATCCCGGTGCGGAATGAGCCGCAAACCAGAGAAGCCTCCATACAGGCGCAGCGCAAGGTGTCCGTCACCGCGGAGGACCGGCGGCACCACGGGAAAGAGACGAAATTCGAAATGCCTCCAGTGCTGGAGCCGGAGGAGGAGGCCCCGCGCCGCAGCCGGCTGTCACGGGTGCTCTGGGGGCTGGCCGTGGTCCTGCTGCTGGTGATCACCGCCGCCCAGGTCGCCTGGTTCAACCGCGACGACCTGCTTACCCGGTATCCGCAATGGATGCCCCTGGCCCGCCGGGTGTGTGAGTACTTCCAGTGCAGCGTCATCAGGCACCGGGACGTCTCAGCCATTAAACTCCTGAACCGGGACGTGAGGGATCACCCCCGTTATCAGGGCGCCCTGCTGGTGAACGCCACCATTGCCAACGAATCCAATGTCATACAGCCTTTTCCCGTGGTCCAGCTCGCCCTGTTCGATACCAGCGGGAAGCTCATCGGCGAACGTAAATTCCGCCCGGATGAATACCTGGATCAAAGCATAGACAGCGACGGCGGCATGCCGCCGGGCAAGCCGTTCCATATCGTCCTCGAGGTCACCGGCCCGACTCAGGGCGCCGTGAGTTTTGAATTTCATTTTCTGGAAGACTGAACGCACCGCGCAGTAGGATAAATTTGTTAATCGATAGAATCAGTTATCCATCACTCTTGTAA
>JARRRO010000035.1:1925-10357 GCA_037380645.1 Gammaproteobacteria bacterium
TTGTAAGACTTATCAGCTCCGGTCACGCAGCGGCGCGACAATCCCGACGAACGACCCTTTTCTCTCCGTTTATTCCCCGTTATCATTGGTCACCTTTGCAGCCGCCATCCATCGATAAGAAGCGGTCGAACTTGATGAGAACAGGATTTCAGTCAGTCCATAGACAAGTTGTACTCGCTCCGATGGCGGGCATCACCGACGCACCTTTCCGGCGCCTGTGCCGGGAGATGGGTGCGGATGCTGCGACCTCGGAGATGATCAACAGCAACCCGGCCCTGTTCAACAGCCGCAAGACGCGGCTGCGTCGCCGGCATGAGGGCGAGTTGAGTCCCCGCATCGTCCAGATCGCCGGCGCCGATCCGGCCATGCTGGCCGCAGCCGCCCGCTTCAATATCGATTGCGGGGCGGAGGTGATAGACATCAACATGGGCTGTCCGGCGAAAAAGGTCTGCAACGCCATGGCCGGTTCCGCCCTGCTGCGGGACGAGACCCTGGTCGCGCGCATCCTGGAGGCGGTGGTAGCGGCCTCCAGCACTCCGGTGACGCTGAAGATCCGCACCGGCTGGGACCTCCACCACCGCAACGCGGTGCGCATCGCGGCCATCGCCGAGGCCAGCGGCATCCAGCGGCTGGCCGTGCACGGGCGCAGCCGCGCCTGCGGTTACCGCGGCGAGGCGGAGTACGACACCATCGCCGAGGTCAAGGCGAGGGTTTCCATTCCGGTGTTCGCCAACGGCGACATCGCTTCACCGCAAAAAGCGGCGCAGGTGTTGCGCCACACTGGTGCAGACGGCGTCATGATCGGCCGCCCCGCCCAGGGTGATCCCTGGCTGTTCCGGCGTATCAAGCACTTTCTGGCCACGGGCCGGGAGCTGCCGCCGCCCGCTCCGTTCGATGTGGTCCGGATCCTGCTGCGTCACCTGCGGGACCTGTACGCCTTCTACGGGGAAGAGGCCGGCGTGCGCATCGCCCGCAAACACATCGGCTGGTACAGCCGCCACCTGGACGGCGGCGAGACCCTGCGTTCCCGCGCCAACCGTGCCCGGTACGCCGGGGAACAGCTGCGCCTGGTCAGGGACTCATATCCCCGCCGCGGCCATCAACCCCTGGAGCTGGCCGCATGAGCGTGGGAAAAGCCAAAGACCGGCCGTACGCCCTCTCCGGCGGCAACGGCACCAAACGCTGTTTGAGCGACAGCGTGCGCGAGGCCATGGAGCAATATTTCAGCGACCTGGAGGGTCACGACCCCAGCGATTTGTACGATCTCATCATAGCCCAGGTGGAAAAACCGCTGATTGAGAAGGTCATGGCCCATACCGGCGGCAATGTCTCCCGGGCGGCCCATGTCCTGGGACTGAACCGCGGCACCCTGCGCAAGCGGTTGAAAAAGTACAACCTGGCTTGACCGCAGTACGCGGCGGACAGGGTGGAGCCGCTCACCGCGTCGCGGCCGCAGAACTTTATGACGAAAGATGACATCTCCCCGCCCGTCCGCGGGTATACCGGGGAGTGAATCCCTTACTCCAAGGAAACGATTTATGAGTAAAGTCAAACGGGCGCTGATCAGCGTATCCGACAAAACCGGTATCGTCGATTTCTGTACGGAACTGGTGCAGCTGGGCGTGGATATCCTGTCCACGGGAGGGACTGCGCGGCTGCTCCGGGACAACGGCCTTACGGTCACCGATATCTCCGAGTATACCGGCTTTCCCGAGATCATGGACGGGCGGGTCAAGACCCTGCACCCCAAGGTCCACGGCGCCCTGCTGGGCCGCCGCGGCCGGGATGATGCGGTCATGGCCGAACACGGCATTACCCCCATCGACCTGGTGGTAGTCAACCTGTATCCCTTCGAGGCCACCGTGAGCCGGCCTGAGTGCACCCTGGCCGAGGCCGTGGAGAACATCGACATCGGCGGCCCCACCATGCTGCGCGCCGCCGCCAAGAATTACCCGTATGTGGGCGTGGTGGTGGATGCCGGCGACTATCCCCGGGTGCTGGAGGAACTGCGGGACAACGGCGGGGAGCTGACCGATGCCACCCGTTTTTACCTGGCCCGCCGGGTCTTCGCCCACACCGCTGCCTACGATGCCGCGGTGTCCAATTACCTGGGCAGCTTCAGGGACGACAGCGGCTACCTGGCCTATCCCGAAACCTATACCATGCAGTTCCGCAAGGCCCAGGACCTGCGTTACGGGGAAAACCCCCACCAGAGCGCCGCCTTCTACCGCCAGCCCGGCGCGCCGGCCGGCACCCTGGCCAGCGCCTCCCAGCACCAGGGCAAGGAGCTGTCCTACAACAACATCGCCGACACCGACGCCGCGCTGGAGTGCGTGCTCAGCTTTGCCGAGCCGGCCTGCGTCATCGTCAAGCACGCCAATCCCTGCGGCGTGGCGCGGGCTGAAGGCATCCTGGATGCCTACGAGAAGGCCTACGCCACCGATCCCGTCTCCGCCTTCGGCGGCATCGTCGCCTTCAACCGGGAACTGGACGCGGAGACGGCCCGGGCCATCGTGGGGCGGCAGTTTGTGGAAGTGATCATCGCGCCCGGCGTCGCCGCCGCCGCCCTGGAAGTCACCGCAGAAAAGCAGGGTATCCGCGTCCTCAGCACCGGCAAGCGGCGCGAGGTCATCCAGGCCCTGGATCTGAAACGGGTCAGCGGCGGCCTGCTGATCCAGGATGCCGATACCGGCATGGTCGGCGAGGCGGATCTCAAGGTGGTAACCAAGCGCGCCCCCGACGCCCGGCAACTGGCCGATCTCCTGTTCGCCTGGCGCGTGGTCAAGTACGTCAAGTCCAACGCCATCGTCTACGCCCGGGACCTGCGCACCATAGGCATAGGGGCCGGCCAGATGAGCCGGGTCTACAGCGCCCGCATCGCCGCCATCAAGGCCGGGGACGAGGGCCTGGAGGTGGCCGGTTCGGTCATGGCCTCGGACGCCTTCTTCCCGTTCCGGGACGGCATCGATTCCGCCGCCGAGGTGGGCGTCGAGGCGGTGATCCAGCCCGGCGGCTCCATCCGCGACGAAGAAGTAATTGCGGCGGCGGATGAACACGGCATGGCCATGGTGTTCACCGGCATGCGCCACTTTCGGCATTGAGCCATGTTTATCTCTGAGTAGTTCTCGCAAAGACGTCAAGCTCGCCAAGGACGCAATGAATTTATATTTTTTTATGTTTTCCTGACGTCTTTGCACCTTTGCGAGATCAATAAAATTCAAGGTCAATCAATCGGCGGGTTTCACATATTGCATCCAGGTAAATCAGCGTGAAGGTTTTGATTGTGGGCGGCGGGGGTCGGGAGCACGCCCTGGCCTGGAAGGCGGCCCAGTCGCCGCAGGCGGAGAAGGTATTCGTCGCCCCCGGCAACGCCGGCACCGCCCGTGAACCGGGGGTGGAAAACGTCCCCATAGGCGCCGGTGATATCCCCGCCCTGGTGGCGTTCGCCCGGGACAACGGCATTACCTTGACCATCATCGGTCCCGAGGCGCCGCTGGTGGCCGGCGTCGTCGACGCCTTTACCGCGGCCGGCCTGCCCTGCTTCGGACCCACCGCCGCCGCGGCGCAGCTGGAGGGCTCCAAGTCCTTCTGCAAGGACTTTTTCCGGCGCCACCACATCCCCACGGCGGCATTCGAGGTCTTCACCGACGTGGACGCTGCCTGCGCCTGGATCCGGGAGCGGGGCGCCCCCATCGTGGTCAAGGCCGACGGTCTCGCCGCCGGCAAGGGTGTGGTGGTGGCCCGGACCGAGGCTGAGGCCGTCGCCGCCGTGACGGATATGCTGGCCGGCAACCGCTTCGGCGACGCCGGCCACAAGGTGGTCATAGAGGAATTCCTGGAGGGCGAGGAGGCCAGTTTCATCGTCATCAGCGACGGCGAACACGCCGTGCCCCTGGCCGGCTCCCAGGATCACAAGGCCCGGGATGAAGGCGACACGGGACCGAACACGGGTGGCATGGGGGCGTATTCCCCGGCCCCGGCGATCACCGCCGAGGTCCATGAGCGCATCATGGACCAGGTCATCCTACCCACCATCGACGGCATGGCCCGGGAGGGCCGGCGTTATCTCGGCTTCCTCTACGCCGGTCTGATGATAGGCACGGACGGGCAGGTGAAGGTGCTGGAGTTCAACTGCCGCTTCGGCGATCCCGAGACCCAGCCCGTGTTGATGCGGCTCAGGAGCGACCTGGTGGGCCTGTGCCTGGCGGCGCTGAGAGGGGAACTGGCGGGGGTAGTCCCGGAATGGGATCCGCGCGCGGCCCTGGGGGTGGTCATGGCCTCGGCCGGCTACCCCGCCTCGGCCAGCAAGGGCGACGTCATCGACGGCCTGGATCAGACCTTTCCCGAGGGCGTCAAAGTGTTTCATGCCGGTACGGCGGAGCGGGACGGCCGTATCGTAACCGACGGCGGCCGCGTCCTGTGCGTCACGGCCCTGGGGGAAAGCGTCAGTGAGGCGCAGCAGCGCGCCTATGCCGCGGCCGCCCAGATCCGATGCGAAGGGCTGTTTTACCGCCGGGACATAGGTTACCGTGCGGTGGAAAGGGAAAGCAAAATACAGACCTGAACAGGATCAGCCATGCGGGTGCGCCGCCCGCGGTTTTATTCATTGGGTTGCTGAAGGCGGAAAATAGCGGATTTCAGCGGCAATATGCATCTCCCGTATTGGATTAATCCGGATTCCCATGCATAATTGCCGCCTCCGTATATTTTAAACAGACGCAACTGATCATCTTCATCTTCCATGCCGGTGAAGGAATCAAAACAAGAAGCAGGAAATCATTTGCAACCTAACGAGGAGTAGAAATGGCCAAGAAACCATCTGTCGTGACCGAAAAGCAAACAAAGTCGCAGATCCTGAGCACCGTGGCTGAGGACACCGGCTTGACTAAAAAGGAAGTCGCCGCGGTGCTTGATTCGCTGGCGGGGCTCGCCCATGCGCACCTGAAAAAACGCGGTTCCGGTGAATTCACCGTTCCCTCGCTGGGGGTCAAGCTGCGCCGTGTCATCAAGCCGGCCCGCAAGGCGAGACAGGGCATCAATCCGTTCACCGGTGAAGAGATCATGATCAAGGCCAAGCCGGCAAGCACCAGCGTCAAGGCCACGGCATTGAAGGCACTCAAGGATTCCGTTGCCTGATCAGTACAAGCAACGTCTGTAAAAAAAGCCCGGCTGCCGCGAGGCAGGCGGGCTTTTTCGTTAGGTGTCAGGGCAAGCCGTCACGGTTAAGGTGTCGAGGTTTTACACCTCACTCCTGACACCTTTTCCTCACAACCATTCAAGGAAATTCCGCAGCAGCTGCAGGCCGCAGCGCTGGCTCTTCTCCGGGTGAAACTGGATGGCGAAGAGATTGTCCCGGGCCACCGCCGAGGTGAATTCGACGATATACTCGGTGCTGCCGGCGATGAGCGAGGCATCCTCCGGTTCCACGTAAAAGCTGTGCACGAAGTAAAACCGTTCCCCCGTTGCTATTCCCTCCCACAGAGGATGTGGCAGCACTTGCCTTACCCGGTTCCAGCCCATGTGCGGGATCTTGTAGAGGTTGCCGTTGTCGTCCCTGCGGCCCTGGGGGAAACGGCACACCCTGCCCGGGATCACGCCCAGTCCTGCGGTGCCGCCGTCCTCCTCGCTGAAGTTCATCAGCGTCTGCAGTCCCAGGCAGATCCCCAGAAAAGGTTTGGATCCTATGCATTCCAGCAGGGCCTGTTCCAGTCCCCTGCCGCGCAGGGTCTGCATGCACTGGCCCATGGCCCCCTGCCCGGGAAAGACAATGCGGTCGGCGCCCAGGATGCGCTCCGGATCATCCAGGACCTCTATGCGGGTTCCGGCATCGGCGACGTGTTCCAGCGCCTTGGCCACCGAGCGCAGGTTGCTCATGCCGTAGTCGATTACAGCGACCTTCTGCATAACGGGTGGCGGCCTCTTACAGGGAGCCTTTGGTGGAAGGCGTGACCCCCTCCATGCGCGGATCCCGCTCCACGGCCATGCGCAGGGCCCGTCCGAAGGCCTTGAAGATGGTTTCCGCGATGTGGTGGGCGTTGCGTCCGCGGATGTTGTCTACGTGCAGGGTGATCTGGGCGTGGTTGATGAACCCCTGGAAGAATTCATACACCAGGTCGATGTCGAAATCCCCCACCCTGGCCCGGGGATATTCCACCGCGTATTCCAGGCCCGGCCGTCCGGAACAATCCACGACCACGCGCGAGAGGGACTCGTCCAGCGGCACGTAGGCGTGGCCGTAGCGGCGAATGCCCTGCTTGTCGCCCAGGGCCTCGGCGAAGGCCTGGCCCAGCGTGATCCCCGCGTCCTCGACGGTGTGATGGGCGTCTATCTCCAGGTCGCCCCGGGCGTCGATCTTGACGTCGAACATGCCGTGCCGGGCGACCTGGTCCAACATGTGCTCCAGGAAGGGGACGCCCAGGGACAATTCGGACGCGCCGCTGCCGTCCAGATCCAGGGACACGGCGATGCGGGTCTCTCGCGTTTCGCGCGTTATCGACGCCCTGCGATTGGTATTCATTGCTGCCGCTCAAGTATCATGATCATCGATGGGGTGGATATGATGCAGTATGCCCGTGCCGCGCACAACCCGAACGAGGCCCTAACCGCTGTCCGAGAAGAGCTGCCCGTATGCCGAAACACACTGACACCCAGGCGGTGAAAGAATACCTGCTGAGCCTGCAGGAGTCTGTCTGCGCCGGCCTGGAGGGGGCGGACGGGGCGGCGAGGTTCCTGCAGGACGACTGGCGGCGCGAGGCCGGGGGAGGCGGGCGCACGCGGGTCATCCGCGACGGCGGCCTGTTCGAACAGGGGGGCGTCAATTTCTCCCACGCGTACGGCGAAGACATGCCCGCCTCGGCCACCGCCCACCGGCCGGAACTCAAAGGCCGATCGTTCCAGGCCATGGGCGTGTCCCTGGTGATGCATCCCCGCAATCCCTACGTCCCCACCACCCACATGAACGTGCGCTTTTTCATTGCAGAAAAGGCCGGTGCCGATCCGGTGTGGTGGTTTGGCGGTGGTTTCGATCTGACGCCGTACTACGGCTTTGAGGAGGACGCCCGCCACTGGCACGGCGTGGCCCGGGACGCCTGCCAGGAATTCGGCGACGACGTCTATGATCGTTACAAGAAGTGGTGCGACGAGTATTTCTATCTGCGCCACCGCGACGAGCCGCGGGGCATCGGCGGCCTGTTCTTCGATGACCTGAACGAGGCCGGCTTCGACCGCTGCTTCGCCTTCCTGCGCAGCGTCGGTGATCATTTCCTCCCCGCCTACCTGCCCATTGTGGAAAGGCGGCGGGATGTGTCCTACGGAGAACGCCAGCGAAACTTCCAGCTCTACCGCCGCGGCCGCTACGTGGAGTTCAACCTGGTCTGGGACCGCGGCACCCTGTTCGGTCTGCAGTCCGGCGGGCGCACCGAGTCCATCCTCATGTCACTGCCGCCGCTGGTGGCCTGGCGCTATGACTGGCGGCCAGAACCGGGCAGTGAGGAGGCCAGGCTGTATGAGATCTTTCTGAAGCCCAGGGACTGGCTCAACACGGAACGTGAGGGGTGAGGGGATAAAGTAAAACGTGAATGGTGAATCGTGGATCGTAAGGCGTGACTGACGTTTTAGTTTTTACTATTCACGATTCACCGGGTTCTTACCGCCCCGTTCGTCAAAGCAGTTCAGGTCAGAGCCTCCCAGGCACTCCTGATGACCATGATCCAAAGTGCCACGGAAGCCGTCGCGTAGGCGTAAAATCGCGGCAGGACACGGTTGGCTGTACACTGTATAACGCTGTGAACGACGCGGAACAGGAGAAAGCCCCAGGCGCAGGCCAGGTGTACGGCGTCCGCCTGTTGCGTGACATAGAGATACAGGCAGACGGCGTAGAACAGCACCGGCAGCTCGAACAGATTCTTCAGGTTGTTGGAGGCGTTGTTGACGTTCTCGGGAATGACCCGGGCCGCCTTTTCCGGCGTTGCAACCGCCTGGGGGTCAATGCCTCGGCTGATGAGATAACCAAGGCGCCGCGCGTACATGTACAGCCAGACCAGGAAGGTGAGCAGTATCATGCCCAGGAAGGGAACCAGGATAGATGACTGATCAATATCCGGCATCAGGGGCTGTATCGACTAACGGTTTTTCGGTTCTCACTTTATCACTTTTCATCTTACTCCTCGCGCCTCACCCGCTCAGACCTGCAGCCAGAAGGTCACCGGCCCGTCGTTGGTGAGGGTTACCTGCATGTCGGTCCCGAAGCGGCCCGCCGCCGTCTGCGGATGCAGTTCCCTGGCCCGCGCCAGCAGGTATTCGAACAGCCGCAGGCCCTGTGCCGGCGGGGCGGCGGCGCTGAAACTCGGGCGCATACCCCTGGCGGTGTCGGCGGGCAGGGTGAACTGGGGGATGAGGAGCAGCTCGCCGTGGATATCGGTGAGACTGAGGTT
>JARRRO010000036.1:0-10378 GCA_037380645.1 Gammaproteobacteria bacterium
CCAGTTCATACAGGTAGTCCCAGCTGTAAAGACCGGTGTCGTGGCCATCGTCGAACTGCAGCTTCAAGGCGTAATTGCCTACCGGCTCGATGTCGCGGATGCCGACGTTTTCCTTGCCGGTCTGCAGCACCGCCTGGCCGGGACCGTGGCCCTTGACCTCGGCGGAGGGGGAATACACCCGCAGGTATTCACAGGGCAGATCGAAAGCGGCGCCGTCGTCGAATTCGATGTGCAGGACCCGGGAACGGGTGCGCAGATTAATGGCCGTGGGGTAGGGTTTCATATATCTCGAGGCTCGAAACTCGTTTCTTCTGTCAGAGGATGTAGCGGGTCAGGTCCTCGTTCCGGACCAGTTCCTGCAGGTTACCGTCCACGTAATCCGCGTCTATCTGCAGCCTGCCGCCGGCCTTGTCGGGGGCGTTGAAAGAGACGTTCTCCAGCAACCGCTCCATGACGGTATGCAGCCTCCTGGCCCCGATGTTTTCCGTGGACTCGTTCACCTGCCAGGCGATCTCGGCGATGCGCTCGATGCCGGAGGCGGTGAAATCCAGATCCACGCCTTCCGTCTTCAAAAGGGCGGCGTACTGCTCCGTCAGGGAGGCGTCCGGCTCGGTCAGGATGCGTACGAACTCCCCCACTCCCAGGGCGTCCAGCTCCACGCGGATGGGAAAACGCCCCTGCAGTTCGGGGATCAGATCCGAGGGCCGGGCCAGGTGAAAGGCGCCGGATGCGATGAACAGGATGTGGTCGGTGCGCACCATGCCGTATTTGGTGGAGACGGTACAGCCTTCCACCAACGGCAGCAGGTCCCGCTGTACCCCTTCCCTGGATACGTCCGGTCCGCTGCTCTCGGAACGGCCCGTGACCTTGTCGATCTCGTCCAGGAACACCAGTCCGTTCTGTTCGACGTTTTCCAGGCCCCGGATCTTGATGTCGTCCTCGTTCACCATTTTCCCCGCCTCTTCCTCGGTGACGATCTTCATCGCCTCCCGGACGTGCAGCTTGCGCACCCGTTTTTTGCCACCGCCCATGTTCTGGAACATGTTCTGCAGCTGGCTGGTCATCTCCTCCATCCCGGGGGGAGCCATGATCTCCACGCCCACCGCCGGCACCTCCACTTCCACCTCCACCTCTTTCTCATCCAGCTGGCCGGAGCGCAGCTTTTCGCGGAACTTCTCGCGAGTGGCCCGGCTGGGTTCCTCCGCGGTGTCGTCCCAGTCCCGGGGCGCCGGCAGCAGGATGTCCAGGATCCGCTCCTCGGCGGCCTTCTCCGCGGCGGGCCTGACCTTGTCCATCTCCAGCTCCCGGGTCATCTTGACCGCGACGTCAGCCAGATCCCGGATAATGGATTCCACGTCGCGGCCGACGTAGCCCACCTCGGTGAATTTCGATGCCTCCACCTTGATGAACGGCGCCCGGGCCAGGCGCGCCAGGCGCCGGGCGATCTCCGTCTTGCCGACGCCGGTGGGGCCGATCATGAGGATGTTCTTGGGGGTTATCTCGTTGCGCAGGGTCTCCTCGACCTGGGCCCGGCGCCAGCGGTTGCGCAGGGCAATGGCCACGGCGCGCTTGGCCGCATCCTGGCCGATAATATGTTTGTCCAGTTCGGAGACGATCTCTCTGGGGGTCAGTTCCTTCATAAGCGTTACGTCTTGTGGTGGTTTAAAGTTCCTCTATGACCAGGGAATGGTTGGTATAGATGCAAATGTCGGCGGCGATGTTGAGCGCCTTCTCTACAATGGACCGGGCATCCAGCTCGGTGTTCTCCAGCAGGGCGCGGGCGGCGGCCTGGGCGTAGCCGCTGCCGGAGCCTATGGCCATGACATCATGCTCCGGCTCGATGACGTCACCGTTGCCGGAAACGATCAGGGAAGCGGTCTTGTCGGCGACGCAGAGCATGGCTTCCAGGCGGCGCAGCATCCGGTCCGTGCGCCAGTCCTTGGCCAGCTCCACCGCCGACCGGGTCAGGTTGCCCTGGTGCTTCTCCAGCTTGGCCTCGAAGCGTTCGAACAGGGTGAAGGCGTCGGCGGTGCCGCCGGCGAAACCCGCCAGGACACGATCCTGGTACAGGCGCCGCACCTTGCGGGCGTTGCCCTTCATGACGGTCTCCCCCAGGGAGACCTGGCCGTCGCCGCCGATGACGACTGTCCCGCCGCGGCGGACGGAAAGAATGGTGGTGGCGTGGAACTGCTGCAATGATCACCTCCGGATGAATGCCTGGATCCCGGTACAAACACACCGGATATCAACATGTTGCACCTGCGGGACCGGGACGGCCATTGTACACGAACAAGGAGGCGAGGGCTTGTGGCGAGTCCGGCCCGGCGACGGGGGTAATGCAGGCGTCGTTTCAGGATTTCTTGGCGCGGGGATGGGCCTGGTCGTAAACCCGGGCCAGGTGCTGGAAATCCAGGTGAGTATACACCTGGGTGGTGCTGATGTCGGCGTGACCCAGCAGTTCCTGCACCGCCCTTAGATCGCTGCTGGATTCCAGGATATGGGTGGCGAAGGAGTGGCGCAGCACGTGGGGGTGCACGCGGGTGGACAAGCCCTGGCGCCGCGCCCACAGCTGCAGCCGCTGCTGCACGGTGCGGGGGCTGATGCGCCGGCCGCGGCGGCTCACGAACAGCGCCGTCTCTTCCGGTCCCGCCATCTCCCCCCGGACCTTGAGCCAGTCCCGCAGCGCCTCCCGGGCGTGGGAACCCACGGGGACATGGCGGGTCTTGCTGCCCTTGCCCAGGACGGTCACCATGGCGTCCTTGAGGTCCAGGCTGCTCAGATCCAGGCCCACCAGCTCCGACAAACGCAGGCCGGAGGAATACGCCAGTTCCAGCACGGCCCGGTCGCGCGCGGCCAGGGGATCGGTGGCGGCGATGGCCACCAGCTGCACGGCCTGATCCACGTCCAGGGTAGCGGGGAGCCGGCGCGGCGTCTTCGGTGCGGTCAGCCCCAAGGCCGGGTTGCCGGAGACCTGCCCGTCATCCAACAGATAGCGGTAAAAGGCACGGATGGCCGAGAGGTTGCGCTGCAGGGTGCGGCCGCCGCTGCCCCGGCGGTGCCGGCCGGCGATATAGCTGCGCAGCAGCCGGCCATCCAGGTCGCCCCAGTCGTCTATCTCCTGCTCTTCGCAGAACTTGCGCAACTGGTCGAGATCGCGGGCATAGGCCTTGCGGGTATGCGGCGAGAGGTGCTGCAGCGTCCCCAGGAACGCCTCCAGTTTCTCCACCTCACCCTTGTTCATATCCTTCAGTCTCCTCTGAATCAAACGCCAGCCGCGAGCTTACTTCTCCGCCACCCATGGCTTCAGAATGAAACTCAGAACTTCACCCAGATTGGCCAGGAGTTCCACGCCCATGCCTTCCTGGAAACGGTTGGCGTCGCGGCTGCCAATGGCCAGGATCCCGCCCCAGTCCGGGGCGTGCAGCGGCACCATCACGGCGGAGGCGATGTCGTCACCCTCGTCGCCGAACAGAAACACCTGCTGCTGGCGCTTGAGGCGGCCGCTCAGGGGGGTGCGTTGGGCGATGAGGGAACGGAACAGGGCATACTCGGGGATATCCGGCCCGGCGAATTCCTCGCCGGCGTAGGTGTCCACGAAGGCCGGATCGGCGAACAGGCGTACCACGACGTGATCGGCGTGGAAATTCCGGCGCAGGTTATCGTACAGGGTATTGAATATGTCCTTGGGTTCCGCCGAGTCCATCAGGGTCAGCGCCAGCTGGTGCATGCGCCGGGCCAGCTCCTCGTTCTGCCTGGCGATTTCTATAAGTTCGTGCAGGCGTTTGCGGGTTTCCTCGTTCTGTTCGCGCAGGGTACGGACCTGTCTTTCCACCAGCGAGACGGCGTCGCCGCTGCCGTGGGGAACGGTGATTTCGGCCACCAATTCAGGATGGTCATTGAAAAACTCGGGGTGCTGGCGCAGGTATTCCGCCACCGTCTCCGCGGTGAGAGCGGTGCCACCCTCTCCTGATTGTGTCGGTTCGTTCATATCTCGATTCGCCCTTTGAAGACCATTACAGCCGGACCGCTCATCCATACCGGTTCGCCTTCACCCTCCCAGGTGATCAGCAGGTGCCCCCCTTTTAACCCGACATTCACCTGATTATCAAGCCTGCCGGCCATGCGTCCCGCTGCCACGGCGGCACAGGAGCCGCTGCCGCAAGCCAGGGTCTCGCCGGCACCGCGCTCGTACACGCGCAGCCGGATGTGGCTCCCGTCCAGGATCTGCATGAAGCCTACGTTCACTCCCTCGGGGAAGACGGAATGCTGCTGGATCTGGGGTCCCAGCGTCTCCACCGCCGCCGTCTCCACGTCACCCACCTCGAGGACGGCGTGGGGATTGCCCATGGACAGGGCGTAAATCTCGACGGTGCCCCCGGGCAGGGCCAGGGTATAGCGCTCGCTGCGGCCGTCCGCCAGCATGGGAATGGCCGCCGGTTCGAACTCCGGCGCGCCCATGTCGACACGGTAATTGCCGTCGGCCAGGGCATGGATGCGGATCACCCCCCTGGCGGTCTCGGCAGTGATGACGTCTTTTGTTATAATCGATTCCCTGCGCAGGAAATCCGCAATGCAACGTGCGCCGTTGCCACACTGCTGTGCCTCCTCACCATCGGCATTGAAGATGCGATAACGGATATCCGCGCCGGCGGCGGCTTCGATCAGCAGCAGCTGGTCGCAGCCGACCCCGAAATGCCGATCCGCCAGCAGGCGGAGCTGATCCCGTGTCAGTCGCAAGGATCGCTGCAGGCCGTTCAGGACGATGAAGTCGTTGCCCAGGCCGTGCATTTTCGTGAACTCGAGTTCCATGGACGACAGATTACAGTGACGACTTTCACTTGCAAAGCAGGACATGGCCCGAACGGACCTTGACGTAAGTACCCCCGGGCAGCGCAGACCAAGAACCGATACCATGAACGACGCCGACACCGTCCACGACATCACCGAAGACAGCTTCCAGTACGAGGTCATAGAGGCATCCAGATCGGTGCCGGTACTGGTGGACTTCTGGGCGGACTGGTGCCAGCCCTGCAGGATGCTGGCCCCGCTGCTGGAGCAGCTGGCGCAGGCCCATGCCGGCGCCGTGAAAATCGTCAAGGTAGACAGTGACGCACAGCCGCAGCTGGCGGCAGGACTGGGGGTGCGCGCCCTGCCCACGGTCAAGCTGTTCCGGCACGGCAAACTGGTGGATGAGTTCTCCGGCGTACAACCGCTGTCCGCCCTGCAGGCGTTTCTGGCCCCCCATCTGCCGCGGGAGACGGACGCCCTGCTGCGGGAGGCCGAAATTCTCGCCGGCGCGGGTCGGCGCAAGGAGGCGCTGGACCTGCTGTACCGGGCCCTGGAAGCGGACAGTGAGGATTACCGCATCCCGCCGCGGCTGGCCGATCTGCTGATGGCGGAGGGACGACTGGACGAGGCGGAGCGGCTGCTGAAATCCCTGCCGGCCAACGTCCAGCAGGATGAAGAGGTCCTGCGTCTGAACGCCAGACTGGCCTTTGCCCGGACCGCAGGCGAGGCCGCTGACGCGGCGGCCCTGTCCGCTACACTGGAGAAAGAACCGGACAACCTGGACGCCCGCTACCAGTACAGCGCCGTCAAGATCATGCAAGGGGAGTACGAGGAGGCCATGGACAGCCTGCTGGAGATCATCAGCCGCGACCGCAGCTACCGGGACGACATCGGCCGGCGGGCCCTGGTGGACGTCTTCCAGTTGCTGGGCAACGAGGGGCCGCTGGTGAAGAAATACCGGGGCAAACTGTCCTCGGTGCTGAACTGACAAAAACGTGAATCGTGAATAGTAAATGGTGAATCGGTTGGCCTGCTGTCTTTACGATTCACTATTCACGACTTACTAATCACCGCTTTTCTCCGTGGCTAATCAATTTTTATTCGCCTGTCCGGACTGAGACATAGCAAGTCCTTCCGGGATATGCACGGTGGTGGTGGGGAAGGCACACTCGGCCCCGTGCTTCTCGATGATGTCTATGATCTTCAGCAGTACGTCCTGCTTTATCTCATGATACCTGACCCACTCCCGGGTCTTGGTAAAGGCGTAGACGAAGAAATTCAGGCTCGATGCGGCGAAGGCGGTGAAATTGACGATCAGGGTCTGGCCGGTATCGATCTCGGGATGATTGTTCAACATTTCCCGGACGTCCTCGACGATGGTCCCCATCTTACCCGCATCGTCGTAACGGATGCCGACGGTCTCGTAGATGCGCCGGTTGGTCATGCGCGAGGGGTTCTCCACGGAGATGGTGGTAAACAGGGAGTTGGGGACGTACAGGGGTCGCTTGTCAAAGGTGCGGATGCGGGTGACCCGCCAGCCTATTTCCTCCACGGTGCCCTCGATCTCCTTGTCCGGCGATCGGATCCACTCTCCCACCACGAACGGCCGGTCCATATAGACCACGAACCCGCCGAAGAAATTGGCCAGCAGGTCCCGGGCGGCAAAACCCACCGCGATGCCGCTGACGCCACCGAAGGCGAGCACGCCAGAAATACTGTAGCCCAGGGTCTGCAGCATCACCAGGGCGGCAGTGATGATCACGGACAGGCGCAGGAGCTTGGCGATGGCGTCCGCGGTGGTGCGGTCGTAACTCGCGTCCTTGATCACGTTACCTCTGACGACGTTGTCTTCGGCGCGCTTGATAAACCGCACCAGGAACCAGGTAATGATGGCGATGACGCCCACATCCCGGAGCGGTTCCACCGCCTCGAAGATGAACGCCTCGGTCCGGTGTCTCACGATGTCCGCGGCGAAGGTCAGGCCGATCAGCCAGATCAGTGCACTGAGAGGAACGCGCATGGCATCCACCAGGGCGTCGTCCCAGTAGTTATGAGTATTTTTCAGCTTCTCATACAGGCGGTTCACGAGGCGCTTCTGGATCCAGTCGAAGACCAGGGCCAGGAATACAACCACGAATACCTGTATGATCCAGGAGTCGGCCCTGAGGTAGGCGATCAGGCTTTTGACTTGTGACATCAACTCCATAACATCCCCTCAATAAATGCGTGTTATGTGATATTTCCGTTTTTCCAGCAGGGCCAGGACCCCCTCCCCGCCCGGCAGATGCATGGCGCCGATGGCGATGAAGGCGCCGCCCTGCTCCAGCATTGGCTGCATCCGCTCCGCCATGACATGATTGCGGCGGGTCAGCATTCTCCTGGTCAGCGCGTCATAGACGGAATCGTCACCGAAGCTGTAGCGCTGGGCGTACAGGTACAGGGCCTTGAGGTCCCGCTTGCGATACATCGACTTCATGACATCGAAATCCCTCACAAAGCGCTTATGATAACAGACCGCGTCAATCAGCAGCCTGACCTGATCCTGCATCCGCATCTGATCGAAGATCTCCCCCTGCTCGCTCAGGGTCTCCAGACCGCGTGTATCCAGGCCATTGTCCACGGCAGTCTGCAGCAACCGTAGATCCAGGATCGGTCGCATATCCGGGGGATAGCTCATGGTCACGAACGCCGCCCAGGGTTTCAGCAGGGCGGCCGACTCCTTGGGCACGTGATAGGCGCTCAGGATATCCACCACCCTGGCAAACATCGGTTTTGAAATTAACTCGTCCAGTCGCCGGTGGTCGTTGAAGAACATCATCTTCGACAGCTGTGCCGCCTGCTCCGCCCCGGGCAGGGCCTCCATGACGAAGACCCTGCTGCCGGCCAGTTTCCGGTTGACCACGTCCGGTACGTTGGTGATGTCGTCGTCGGCGACGTGTATGGTGCCGAACAGATAACTGGGTTCCTCCCCGGGCCGGGAGATCTTCCACAGCAGTCCCCGGTCGAAACGGCTCGGACCGTGGTACTCCCCCGTGACCACATGGATGGGTCGGCACTGCGGTGATTGCGCCGGTGCGGGCGGCGCATACGCCGCGACTGCCAGCAGCAGGGTGAGCAGCAGCGCCAGGTCAGGTCTCTCTTTCATCGTCACCCAGATTCAGCTCCGGCGCTATATCCAGGGAGGCCAGTTTTGACGCCACGGCCTGCCATTCCAGGTCCCGCTTCAGCCCCGCCAGATCGACGCCGGGATCCCGCCCGTGCATGCGCATGAAGCGAACCTGGGAGAGGGGATCGGGGTCTACCTCGAGATCCTCCAGCAGCTTCACCGCCGCTGCCTGATCATTGCAGGCCAGGACCATGTCGCAGCCGGCACCCAGGGCCGCCATGGCCCGCCGATTGTAATTACCCGCGACCTCCGCCCCCGCCATGCTGATGTCGTCGCTGAATATGGCCCCCCGGAAACCGAGTTCGCGGCGCAGTACCCGCTGCAGCCAGACGGTGGAGAAGCCGGCGGGCTTCTCGTCCACGCGGCGGTAGATCACATGGGCGGGCATGATCCCGGCGAGACCGGCGCCGATGAGGCGCTCCCGGGCCAGGGCGGTGACCGTGTCCGGGCTGGCGTGAAAGGCCCGGTCGCCGATGACCCGGCTCTGTCCGGTGTCCAGGTCCAGGACCGGGGCGAAACTGAAATCCACCCCCACCGCCAGGAGTTCCATGGCCAGCAGCCAGCCGGCCTTCCGACACAGCTCCAGCGCGGCGGCGGGGTCCCGGTCATAGATCTCCCCGTAGCTGCGGCACGGGGGCAAATGGGTAAATTGATCGCGGAAGCGTTGCACCCGGCCGCCCTCGTGATCGACGGCGATCAGCAGCGGCGGCTGCCGCAGCTCGTGAACGCGCCGGGTCAGCTCCGCGAGCTGGCGCGGGTCCCGGTAGTTGCGCGCAAACAGGATGACCCCGCCGACCCGGGGATGGCGCAGCATGTCCCGTTCATCGGCCTCGAGTTCGGGGCCGCGCAGGTCCAGCATGACCGGCCCGAGACTCATCCCGCCGCTCTCCCCGTGATTATTGAGCGTTGCACAAAGCCCCCCATCCTATTTCTCTATCCTCACGTCCAGATAGTCGCGCAGCCGGTCCCCCAGGAGGTTGATGGATAATACCACCAGAAAGATGGCCGCGCCCGGCGCCAGGACCACGTGCGGCGCCACCAGCATGTAACGCATGCCGTCGCGGATCATGCTGCCCCAGGAGGGCTGCGGGGGCTGTACGCCTATACCCAGGAAAGAGAGGGTGGATTCGGCGATGACCACCCCTGCCAGGTCGAAGGTGGCCTGGACCACCAGCGGGGCCAGGATCAGGGGAACGATGTGGCGCAGCAGGATGCGGGGGACGGGAACGGCCAGGGCCGTGGCCGCCAGCACGTGGTCATGCTGTTTCAGCGCCAGGGTCTGGGCGCGGGCCAGGCGGGCGAAACCCACCCAGCCCGCCGCGGTCAACGCCAGCACCGCATTGTCCAGGCCCGGTCCCAGCAGCCCCGCCAGGGCGATGGCCAGCAGCAGCCCGGGAAAGGCCAGAAAGATGTCCACGACCATGACCAGGGTCCGGTCCCAGGCGCCGCCCAGCCAGGCCCCGGCGACGCCCATCGCCGTACCGATCACGCAGGAAAAGCCGACCACGGCCGCGGCGACGAACAGAGAAATGCGGGCGCCCACCAGCAGGCGACCGGCGACGGAACGTCCCAGGTCATCGTAGCCCAGGAGGGCCCCCGCACCCGGCCCGTTCAGGATATGTGGGAGGGAGATGGACTGCACGTCCACGTGCACCACCAAAGTGAGCAGGGCAGCGGCCAGCCAGCCGGCCAGGACCAGCACGGGAAAGCGGCGGGCGCTAGTCATACAGCCGGATCCTCGGGTCCAGCCAGGCCAGCGCGAGGTCGGTAAGCAGATTGACTCCCACGTACACCGCGCTGATAAACAGGATGCAACCCTGCACCACGGGGTAATCACGCTTGTGGATGGCGTCTATGGTGAGCTGGCCCACGCCGGGCCAGTTGAAGATGAATTCAGTGACCACGGCCCCGGTGAGCAGGATGCCCAGCTGCACGCCCAACACGGTCACCACCGGCAGCAGGGCGTTGCGCAGGCCGTGGCGCAGGACGACTGAAGTCTCGCTCAGCCCCCTGGCCCTGGCCGCGCGCAGGTAATCCTCGTGCAACACTTCCAGCAGGGAGGCGCGGATCATACGCGACTGCAGGGCCGCCACGGCGGTGCCCAGGGTCAACGCCGGCAGCACCAGCGAAGACCAACCCTCGCTGCCGCTGACCGGCAGCCAGCCCAGCCGGTAGGAGAACAGCAGGATCAAAAGCGGCCCCAGCCAGAAATTGGGAATGGACACCCCGCTCACCGCAAACAGCATGCCCGCCCTGTCCACGCTTTTGCCCCGCTTCAGCGCGGCGAATACTCCCAGGGGAAAGGCGATGCACAGGGCCGTCACGAAAGCTGCCGCCGCCAGCTCCGCGGTCGCCGGGATGCGCCGGGCGAGCAGCTCCGCGATGGGCTGGCGCGTATGGATGGAGACGCCGAGGTCCAGGTGC
>JARRRO010000037.1:0-8252 GCA_037380645.1 Gammaproteobacteria bacterium
GGGCAGATCTGGTTTTGACCAGGGCATTCCCCACGCTTACCTGATGCCGTGTGATCAAGGCGATCAGCAAGAGCGCCAGGCCGGATGAAACCAGATCTGCCCAATGCAGTGACTTCTGCAAACAGAACGGCTTTGCGGCCAGCGGCACGCCGCCGAAGGATTCAGGCAAAAGCAGCTGCTCCTGTTACGACAGCGAAGGCCACGAGGTCATGAACGTCACCACGGGCTGGCAGTAAAAGACGCCAAAAAGATCAAACTACGAAAAAAAGGCGGGATGCCCTCGGGTATCCCGCCTACTGTAAGGGAGGTCCACTCTCTCAGCAAAAAACCGCTTCCCTCAGTTGAAGTCGTAACGCACCTTCAGGCCACCGTAGACGTTGCGCGTCGGCGCCGGTTCGTAGTAACGCGCCCCGAAGGAATTGGGCCTGACATTGCCGTTGTATTTCTCGTTGGTGAAGTTTTTGACGCCGAGATAGGGCGAGAAGGTCAGGTTCCCAATCTCGTAATCGTCACCGACGCGAAAGTTGGCGACGGTATAGGCACCGCTTATGGCTGTATTGTCGTTGTTGGCGTAGATCTGGTCCACCCAGTGCAATTCCACCGCGGCATACACACCTGATGGATGATGCCAGTTCAACTCCGTGTAGAACTGCTGCTGCGGGATGACCGGCAACCAGGTGCCCTCCGCCGCCGGATTGGTGGGAAAGCGACCGAACTTGAAGTGCGAATAGGTGTAGGAGGCCGTGATCTTCAGCGTATCGGTGATGTCCATGTCTGCCTCCGCCTCTATGCCCTTGCGCCGGGTGTCGGCGTTCTGGAACTCGCCGCGGTTGCCCAGGGTGGCGACATTCACCACCTCGTTCTTCACTTTCATGGTGTAGGCGGCAAGACTGAAATTCATCCTCTCCCAGACATGTCCACGGACTCCCAGCTCGAAGCTATCGGCCGTCTGTGACTTCACGTTGTTGAAACCGGCAAGGTTGATGCCGGCAGCGCCGAGATCCCGGGTGGGGCCGCCCACCTCGGTAAACGTAGGTGTCTCGAAGGCGGTGCCGTAGTTGCCGTAAATGCTGAAATTGGGACTGAAGTGCCAGACCAGGCCCACGGTGGGATCGAAGTGCCTGAAATGCAGGGCGCCGGACTGATCACCGTTGCTGAGGAAATGATCGACGATGGCCATGTCAATGATGTCGTAACGGCCGCCCACCGAGAACAGCAGGTTATCGGTGATGGCAAACTCATTGCGGAAATAGAAGCCGTAGGACTCCGCCTTCTCCAGCTGGTTCTGGGTCTGCGGGCCCTTGATCCCGAAATTATTGTCATAGCGCTGGCGGTCGTCGCGCTGAATTTCCACATCGAACCCCACCGTCAGATCGTTGTTGTGGCCCAGCAGCGTGGTCGTAAAGTCGTACTTGCCGCCGCCGCCGTAAAAGAAGCGCTGGAAGGCGGATACGCCTTCCGATGGGAACGGCAGGAAGGTGATGAAATTGCGCCACAGGTAGAAGTTGTTCAAGGTAAGGTGCTGGTTGTCGCTGATGTCGCGCTTGTAGACCAGCCCGATGCGCTGCTGGTCCAGCGCCTCCCCGCTGTTGAAGGCCAGATTTCCAGACCAGGCCTGCCTGGGATCGGCCTTGACCAGGGCTATGGGCAGGCTTCCCGGGTCATTGGCCGTGGGTGAGTCGATGGCATTGATGATCATGGTCAGGTTTGAGGCGTCATCGAAGGTGTAGCGGAATTTGGAATTGATTCCGTACTGTTTCATCTGGGAGTGCTGGCGGTAACCGTCCAGTTTCACGTAGGACAGGTTGACCAGGTAATTGAGTTTGTCGTACTGCCCGCCGGACTTGAGCTGGTACTTCTGCATGTCGTACTGGCCGACGGTGGCCGAGGCCTGGACGAAGGGTGTTTTGGGGCCGTCCTCGGTGAAGATGCTGATGACGCCGCCGGCGGAACTGCCGTACAGGGAAGAGGCCGGACCGCGGAGGACTTCGACACGGGCAATCGAACCCAGGTCTATGTCATCCACGCCGCCCTGGCCGTCCGCCGTGGTGGCGGGGATGCCGTCTATGTAGATCTTGATGCCGCGGATGCCGAAGGTGGCGCGGGAACCGGCGCCACGGATGGAGATGCGCAGGTCCTGGGCGAAGTTGTAGCGGTCCATGATGAACAGGCCGGGGATCTTGTTCAGTGACTCGTCCAGCCCCAGCTCCTGCCGGCCCTGTTGGATCTCCTGCTGGTTTACTATGCTGGCGGCAACGGGCACGTCGCTCAGCTGCCGCTGGGTGCGGGTCGCCGTCACCACAATCTCCTCCAACGCATTCTCGGCCCGGGCGGGGATGGATATAATTAGACCCAATACGGCCACAATTACGGGGACGTGCAATCCTCGTATACGCATATTGCTCTCCTGATTCTGAATGAGGGTGTTTTTTGTTGTTATTCAGCGGCCGCAGCGGACGGCCACAAAAAATCAGGTCGTTATGATTGCAACATCCGTACCTGGACGGAGAGTTATTGGCAACTAATTGAAAATAGGGGAAAAACCAAATATCCGCCAGGGCGGAGGGGAAGGGAAGTGGTTATAATCAGCCAATTTCGGTTGGGCCTGTGCCTTCCTAACCGAAGTTGATCCTGGCCTCCAGATTGGTGCGGGAGTCGGCGTTGTTCAGGGCCTCTTCCAGCTCGATCCGGCCCTCTTTGTACAGACTGTGCAGGGCCATGTCGAAAGTCTGCATGCCGCTCTGGCCGCTGCCCTCCATGGCTTCCCGGATCTCGTCGATCTCGCCCCTGAGGATCAATTCGGAGATGTGTGGGGTATTGATCATGATCTCCATGGCTGCGCAGCGCTTGCCGTCTATGGCCAGGACCAGCCGCTGGGAAATGACCGCGCGCAGGTTCAGGGCCAGATCCATGTACAACTGCTTGTGCAGATCCTGCGGGAACATGTTGATCACCCGTTCCATGGCCTGGTGGGCGTTGTTGGCATGCAGGGTGGTGAGCGCCAGATGGCCGGTGTTGGACAGTTCCAGCGCCGCCTCCATGGTGCTCCGGTCGCGGATCTCGCCGATGAGGATGACATCCGGTGCTTCGCGCAGGGCTGCTCTCAGGGCATTGGGGTACGACAGGGTGTCAATGCCTATCTCGCGTTGGTTAACGATGGCCTTTTTGTTGGGATGGCTGAATTCCACCGGGTCCTCGATGGTGAGAATGTGTCCGGGCATGGAGTTATTGCGGTGATCGATCATGGCCGCCAGGGTGGTGGACTTGCCGGCTCCGGTGGCCCCCACCATCAGGATCAGGCCGCGTTTGTGTCCGCTCAGTTCCTTCAGGACTTCCGGCAGACCCCATTGATCGATGGTGGGAATGTTGCTGGGGATAAGACGCAACACTATCCCCACCTCCCCGCGCTGCCTGAACACGTTGACGCGGAAACGGGCGGCTCCTTCGTCCAGGGAGATGGCGAAGTCGCATTCCAGATTTTCCTCGAAGTAGTTGATCTGGTGCACGTTCATGATCCCGTAGGCGGCGGCCTGGGTCGTTTCCGAATCCAGCAGGGTCTTCCCGACGGAACTGATTCTGCCTTCCAGCTTGATCTTGACCGGTGCTCCCACGGTAAAAAACAGATCCGAGGCGTTCTTCTCTACCATCAGTTTCAAATACGGCTGGATATCCACTTACCCACTCCCCATAATGATTTCCGGCGGGACCGGACGGTCCCCCGTTTTTTCTAGGATTTTCGGTCGCCTTCCCTAACGCCGCAGTATGCCGGACTTCTCATCTTCCTCGTTTCTATCCAGGCTCAGATGATCCAGTCCCTCCAACTTATCCTTATCCTTGGACTCCTTGCCCTCCAGCTTGATGCGCAGGCGCAGCTCATTCATGGAATCGGCGTTGCGCAGGGCGTCTTCGTAGGTGATCTTGTCGGCCTCGTAGAGGTCGAACAGGGCCTGGTCAAAGGTCTTCATGCCCAGTTCATTGGACTTGGCCATGATTTCCTTGATGTCATGCACCTCGCCTTTGAGGATGAGTTCCTGGATCAGCGGTGTGTTGAGCATGATCTCGATAGCGGCGACACGGCCCTCACCGTCCCGCGTCTTCATCAGCCGCTGGGAGACGACCGCCTTGAGGTTCAGGGACAGGTCCATCAACAACTGCTGGCGGCGCTCTTCCGGGAAGAAGTTGATGATACGGTCAAGGGCCTGGTTGGCGCTGTTGGCGTGCAGGGTGGCCATGGCCAGGTGGCCGGTCTCGGCAAAAGCGATGCCGAACTCCATGGTCTCACGGTCCCGGATCTCCCCCAGGAGGATGACGTCCGGGGCCTGACGCAGCGAATTCTTCAGGGCAATGTCCCAGTCATCGGTGTCGACGCCCACTTCGCGCTGCATGACAATGCAGTTCTTGTGGGGATGGACGTATTCGATGGGATCCTCGATGGTGATGATGTGGCCGTAGCTGTTCTGGTTGCGGTAGTCGATCATGGCCGCCAGGGAGGTGGACTTGCCGGTGCCGGTACCCCCGACCATGATGACCAGGCCGTTCTTGGTCATGACGATGTCCTTGAGGACCTCCGGCAGGCCGAGCTTGTCGATGGTCGGCACCTCGGTCTCGATGGTGCGCATGACCAGCCCGCAGTGGCTCTGCTGCACGAAGGCGTTGACACGGAACCGGCCGATGCCCGCCGGTGAGACGGCGAAATTGCATTCCTTGGTCGCCTCAAATTCCTTCAACTGCCTGTCATTCATGATGGCATAGGCCAGGGACTTGGTATTTTCCGAACTCAGGTTGGTCTTGGAAACCGGAGTCACTTTGCCGTCGATCTTGATGGCGGGCGGGAAACCGACGGTGATGAAGAGATCGGAACCTCTCTTCTCAACCATCAGCTTGAGCAGGTCGCGCATGAATTTGATTGCCTGTTCTCTCTCCATTATGCTTCTCCGGTTGTACTACGCTGCTGTCTGGAACTCGTCCTAGAAAGCATCCTTGTTCACCGCCTTGGACCGCGCCTCGGCTTTGTCCACCAGTCCTTTCTGGACAATCTGCTGCAGGTTCTGATCCAGGGTCTGCATGCCGAACTGCTGGCCGGTCTGGATGGCGGAGTACATCTGAGCGACCTTGTTCTCCCGGATCAGGTTGCGGATGGCCGGCGTTCCGATCATGATCTCATGCGCGGCCATCCGACCCCCGCCCTTCTTCTTCATCAGGGCCTGAGAGATGACCGCTCGCAGGGACTCCGACAACATGGCGCGAACCATGTCTTTCTCGGCGGCGGGGAACACATCGACGATACGGTCGATGGTCTTGGCGGCGGAACTGGTGTGCAGGGTGCCGAACACCAGGTGGCCGGTTTCGGCGGCGGTCAGGGCCAGGCGGATGGTCTCCAGGTCACGCATCTCGCCGACAAGGATCGTGTCCGGGTCCTCGCGCGTGGAGGAGCGTAATGCTTCATTGAAACCCAGCGTATCGCGGTGCACCTCGCGCTGGTTGATCAGACATTTCTTGCTCTCGTGTACGAACTCGATAGGGTCCTCGATTGTAATAATGTGTCCATATTCGGTTTCATTCTTGTGATTGACCATGGCCGCCAGGGTAGTGGACTTGCCGGAGCCGGTGGGTCCGGTTACCAGCACCAGGCCGCGGGGGAAATCGGAGATGTCTTCAAAGATCTTCGGGCATTGCAGTTCTTCCAGCGTCAGGATCTTGGAGGGAATGGTCCGGAATGTCGCGCCCGCACCACGGTTCTGGTTGAAGGCGTTGACGCGGAAGCGCGCCAGGCTCGGCACCTCGAAAGAAAAGTCGACCTCCAGGAATTCCTCGTAGTCCTTGCGCTGCTTGTCATTCATGATGTCATACACCATGTCGTGGACTTCCTTGTGATCCAGCGGCGGGACGTTGATGCGGCGGACATCGCCGTCAACGCGGATCATGGGGGGCAGGCCTGCGGAGAGATGCAGGTCAGAGCAGCCGTTCTTGACGCCGAAGGCAAGTAATTCACCGATATCCATCTAGTTCTCCCAAGCCAGTGAGTAAACCCCCTGGGAAAAGGGATTCACCAAAACATGAGATATTGCGCGGTAGGACGACCCGCGATATGAATACCCCACCGTGCCCCATATTTAATCTTTGTTTTAAAGGCTTAACCGTACCCGCATAATATTAACAGGTTTTTTCAAAATATAGCCTAGCAGAAACCATGAAAAATATCGCAGAACGGCTAGAAAATGTGCATGTCCGGATCCGGGCCGCGGAACGGCGTTTTGGCCGGGATCCGGGCGCCGTATCCCTGGTGGCCGTCAGCAAAACCCGCACTGCAGCAGAGATCGAAGCGGCCGCGGATTGCGGGCAGGAAGACTTCGGAGAAAATTACGTGCAGGAGGCCCAGGCCAAGATGGCGGACTGCCGTCCCGGTCTGATATGGCATTTCATCGGCCCTGTCCAGTCCAACAAAACACGGGACATCGCCGCCCGTTTCGCCTGGGTGCATTCCCTCGATCGTGGGAAGATCGCCCGGCGCCTGGACGCGGCCCGGCCCGATGCGCTGCCGCCCCTGAATGTGTGCATACAGGTCAACATCAGCGGCGAGGACAGCAAGGCCGGCGTTGCGCCCGGGGATGCGGCGGCGCTGGCCGTGGCGGTAACCTCCATGCCGCGCCTGCGCCTCCGGGGCCTGATGGCCATGCCCGCGCCGTGTCCGGATTTCGAGGCGCAGCGCGCGGCATTCCGGCGCCTGCGCGGGCTGCTGGAGGACCTGCGCCGGAACGGTCATGAACTGGACACCCTGTCCATGGGCACCAGTCTGGATATGGAGGCCGCCATCGCCGAGGGGGCGACCATGGTGCGGATTGGCACGGCCATCTTTGGTCCCCGTGAGGCGTAAGGAGTGAGGAGTAAAACCACGGCATCATTACCTGATGTGCCGGCATCTTGACCCTCACACCTTACTCCTTACTCCTTACTCCTTACTACTGACAGCCGGCTTCGGTAAACTGTTTGAATCAGACAAACCGGATAGCGAGACAGCATGAAGGACACAAGCATCGGTTTTATCGGCTGCGGCAACATGGCCAGGAGCCTCATCGGCGGCCTGCTCAAAGACGGCCACCCGCCGGCCCGGATCAGTGCCGCCGATCCCGATCCGGGCCAGCGGGAACGGGCCCGGCAGTTTGGCATCGAGGTCCTGGACGACAACGACGCGGTGATTCGGGATGCCGACGCCGTGGTCCTGGCGGTCAAGCCCCAGGTCCTGCCGGACATGGTCCGGGCGGCTGCCCCGGTCCTGGCGGAACGGCGTCCCCTGCTCATCTCCGTGGCCGCCGGGATCCGGCTCGCCACGCTGCACCGCTGCCTGTCGGCGGACCTGCCGGTGGTACGGGTCATGCCCAATACCCCGTCCCTGATCCAGGCCGGGGCGGCGGCCCTCGTCGCCGGTCCATCGGTCACCGCGGAACAGCGGGACCTGGCTGAGGGCATCATGCGTGCCGTGGGCCTCGCCCTGTGGCTGGAGGACGAGGCGCAGATGGACGCCGTCACCGCCGTCTCCGGCAGCGGCCCGGCGTATTTCTTCCTGGTCATGGAAGTCATGATCAAGGCCGGCGAGAGATTGGGGCTGCCGGCGGAAACGGCACACCTTCTGACCCTGGAGACGGCCCTGGGCGCCGCCAAAATGGCCCTGGAAAGCGAGTCCGGCCCCGCCGACCTGCGGCGCCAGGTCACCTCCCCCGGCGGCACCACGGAACAGGCCCTGAAGGTCCTGCTGGAGGAAGGCGACATCGAACAGCTGTTCGCCCGGGCCCTGGGCGCCGCCAAGCGGCGCTCGGAGGAACTCGCGGCGGAACTGGGAGAACGCTGATGAACGGCGCGCTGGGAGATGCCCTGAATTTCCTCATCCGCACCCTGTTCGAGCTGTACATCGTCGTTGTGGCCCTGCGCTTTTTGCTGCAGTGGGTGCGGGCGGACTTCTACAACCCCCTGTCCCAGTTCCTGGTCCGGGCCACCAATCCGCTCCTGCGGCCCCTGCGCCGCATCATCCCCGGTTACGGCGGCATGGATCTGGCCTCCGTGGTGCTGATGCTCCTGCTCAAGGCCGCGGAGATCTGTATCCTGGGACTGGTCGTCGCCGGCCGCATCCCGGCCCCCCTGGGCCTTCTGGTCCTCAGCCTGGCGGAGATACTGAGGCTGGTGATCTATATTTTCATGTTCGCCATCATCATCCAGGTGGTCTTGAGCTGGGTGAACCCCGGCGCCTACAACCCGGC
>JARRRO010000038.1:0-8123 GCA_037380645.1 Gammaproteobacteria bacterium
GCAGCGATTTGCATATGACCGAGGATCCGGCGTTCGGCGTCGAGTCGGGGACGGTTCTGGGCCATGAATACGCCGGCGAGGTCGTGGAGAAGGGTTCCTCCGTGCGCGGCCTGAAGTCCGGCGACAGAATCACGGTTTCGCCGTTACGGGGCTGCGGCGAGTGCCCGTCGTGTCTGGCCGGGCAGCCGGCCTGGTGCTCCAGCATGCGGCTGCAGTCAGGCGGTTATGCCGAATATTCCGCGGTGACGGAGAGGCAGTGCGGGAAACTGCCCTCCTATGTCACGCTGGAGGACGGGGCACTGGCGGAGCCGCTGGCCGTGGCCCTGCACGGGGTTATCCAGGCAGGCATGGCCCCCGGCGCACGTGTTCTCATCCTGGGGGCGGGTCCCATCGGCCTGGGGACCGCCTTCTGGGCGCGGCGAATGGGCGCCGGTCATGTCGCGGTCTCCGATCTCGAGACCTGGCAGGAATCGCGGGCTTACGAGATGGGGGCGATGTCGTTTTTCGCCAAGACCGATAGCCTCATCGATGACGTCAACCGGGCCATGGGCGGACCGCCGGATATCGTGTTTGAATGCGTCGGCAGGCCGGGCGTGATTGCCCAGGCCATAGACCATGTCCGGATCAGAGGGACGGTGGTTGTGCTTGGTCTGTGCACCCTTCCTGATACCTTCGTGCCTTTCACCGCGGTTTCCAAGGAAGTTCGAATACAGATGTCTGCGTTCTTCGCTTTTCGGGAATTCTGCACGGCGATAGATGCGCTGGAGGCGGACCAGGTAAGGCCTCACGCCTTGATTACGGATACCGTACCTATGAATGACATGCCGACGGCTTTTGAGGAATTGAAGCGGAGAACGACCCAATGCAAGGTACTGGTCAATCCCGTCGCTGGGAACTGATGTGAATAGAGGGGACGGCGGCTCCGGGGTTTCAGCTCCTTAACTGCGGGTCAAAACGGCGTCTGATTTCCTGGCGGCCTCGCCGTGTTTCATGAGGGACAGCTTTACCTCGACTGTTGATCCGACGCCCGGGGTACTTTCCGCCGTAAGTTCACCCCCCAGTTTGGCCACCAGATATTTGATGATGTCGAGACCCAGGACGGGCTCCTCAAGAACGGCTCCGGTTCGCAGATGATCCACCATTTCCCTGCTCATGCCGGCGCCGGTATCGGCGATCCGAAACCGTAAGGCGAGGTGATCCGAGTCTTCCCCAATACGGTCAACGACTATATTGATCGTCCCCCCATCGGAATACATGAATGCGTTGGTCAGTATCTGGTAAATTATCTGCTCCAGCGCCGCCCTGTTTCCGAAAACCTCCTGGGGAATACGCTTGTCTATTTTTCGCTTTATGGTGATGTATTTGGCCTTGTAAAGCAGGGGAATTTCATGAGTCAAATAAATAAGCAGCCGGCGAATATTTATTTTTTCCTTTTTATCATCAGTAACGATATTCACCATTGCTGTATTGTACGGCTGCAGATCAGAGAAGCTTTTCTCGATGGAGTATTTTGCATCGTGCAGGATCTTCTCCACGATCTTTACATTTTTCTTTTGTGCTTCATTCAGTGTGGAATCCAGGACGTCGTTCAGGAGTATGGCCGCGCTCTTGATATTTCTTAGCAACGTTTCATACAGCAACTCCACATACTGAAGCAGTTTCAGTTCATGGGCAGACATTTCTTCTGCATCCCTGGCCAGCAAAGCATTGTTCTTGTCTGTAAGTGATAGGTCCTGTTTGTCCCTGATGATGCGCGACCGTTGCCTGATCTTGTCGGCGAGGCCTTCCTCCAGTGTATTGTCTAGGAGCGCATTTTCTGCAAACTGCCGTTTCTCACTTTCCCGTTTAATTTCCTGTTCCAGAACGTCAGTTCTGAGCTGGAGATCGATAAGACTCGTGAAAAATTTGTTGACCTGATAAGCCACCATGAAAATAAGCAGACAGAATATGAACAACAGTATTCCTATTGGAGACTGTGGATTCTGACCCGATGATATTAGGAATGAGGCATATGGCAGCATTGTCGAGACTGCGTAGACAATAAATACCTTTATACTTACCGAGGATACGGGCACCCCGCCTGCCGCGAGTCCGGCCAGGATCAGGGCGGTAAACCCGGTGATTCTGGGGTCCTCGGCGGGGATCAGGAGTATGGCCGTGGTGCTCCACATGACACCGTATAATATCGTGCCGACAAGAAACCAGTTAAACCAGTACTCGGCGTTGTCCAGGGTCTTAACGGATTTCTTATAATATTTGGTGATGAATATCCTGAATAACAGGATCAGCAGGACTAAACCCACCCAGGATGACAGCAGCGACGTGTCTACATGTCCCAGAAGCAGCCCGAATACGACGAGTATGGCGGCCAGATGGATCCACTGCGTGGTAGGCAGCAGTTCGTAAAGGATGCGCACCTGGTGCAGCAGCTTGACTCTTCGATCATCGGCCGAATACGCCTGGTCGGGATCGTTGTAATTGGCGCCGCGCATGTTCTTATTCCCGAGTAATCTCCCTTATCTTCCAGCAGCGGAGCACGCCATAATTTTAGTAATTTAATTTTAGCAAGCACTCAATCTACCAACGGGACGTCTGGCGAGGATCTGTTAAACAGTTATCACTATGATGTCGATCCATTTGTGTTTTTACACTTTTGATGTGCACTTGAGCGAAGGAATATCGGCAGCTAATTTAACTTCCAGTTCGATCATGTTTGTCATGGGTTTTATTCATCCCTCAAGAAGGGGAGAAAACATCACTCAATCAGGTGATAAAAATGCAATTTCTTCTGTGGGAAAAACAAACCACAAGGGCCGGGCTCGATGTCCATTGTCAGTATGTACATGGAAAATGCCAGCGCCTGACAGCTATGGCATGTGCCATAGTGTGTCACTTTCCGTGTAATGCCGATAACTCCTGTGTGGGAGGACCGATTTTGTTACATTGACCGGAGGCGGGTGACATTATTCTATGGTCCGCGCGATGGGTATAGGTTAAAAAATGAACTTCATGGATCTTATTGACGAGTTGTTCAAGCAGGGACTGGGGGAATTGCCGGTCTTTTATTCCCGTGTCAGCGGCCTGTACTTGGGAAACATGGTATATGAGAGGGGCAAGATATACTTCAAGGACAACGGGCTGCTTGCCGGCGTGGATGAACCTCCGGAACCGCCGGACTGGAACAGGCATCTTGTCGGGATGGTCTGTTACAGAAAACTCCTGCGGTGGGAAAGCCTGAGTTTTTTCGGTCTCGATTATTGTGAATTACAATCCGGCCCCGACCCCGGCTTTGCGAACTCCCTCAAGGGCATGCAGAATCAGTATGGCGATGACCTGTATTATTTTATCGGCAGCATCTATCGCGCTTATTACCTGATGCTCGACAACGGCCTGCTCCCGGTTGTTCTGTTACATCCGATCAATCCGAAGGGTGATGGCCACCCCGGTCTTGCTATAGGCGATCTTAAATCGACTTATATAGGCGAGGACATAGAGGATAAGATCCGACAGGACATACGGAGAGGGGTGGAGCGACAAATGACGTTAACAATTGAAGAAATCACAGAGAATGAAATTACTTGATATCGTACTGCCGTTGTTCAAGCGGGGACTGGGCGAGTTGCTGGTTCTGCATGTCGCAAAGAATAAACCCGTGCTCGGGTATATGACGTACGAGAAGGGGAAGCTCGTCCTCAAGGATGAAAAATATCTGGCCGGCAAAAAGGCCTCGAAGCTAACGCCATGCTGGGAAAGCGGGATTGTGGGAATGGTCTGTGATTCAAAAAATCACGAATGGTCCAGTCTGACGTTCTACGGCCTTGAAAAGTGCGACCTGGCACTGGATCTGAACAAAACGCGTCACGGGGCCCTGGCGGAGGCTGAAAACCAATATGGCGATAATCTGCTGGCATTCATCGGCAGCGTGTACCGGGGCTATCAGCTGATGCTGGATAACCATTTTCTCCCCGTTGTCATGTTGCGGTCCCTGCGCGGCAGGGACGGCATCAAGGGACTTGCCGTTTGTGATTTACGCGCGGCGCCCATTCCCCTCTCCGTTATCCGACGTATACATGGGGACGTCAGTAAATCCGTGGAACGGCACCTGACCCTGGGGGTGGAGGATGTCACCCTGAACGCGGAGCAGTTTGATGCAATGTTCGAGGAATACCTGCCCGACTCGTGATCGTGGCGCCGGAAATGAGCGTCGTTCAAGATTTTTCCCCCCTGACCTGCACCCGTTTTTCGCCTCCCCACGGCTGTATCCTATTGACAACAGGCAGGTGAAATCTTAAAAAGCCTAATGTCTTCGGTTGATTGTGATATATTTATATAGCTAAAAGGAATTATAGCGGTGCTGTCTCGGCTGTTCGTGTTATGAGGCAAGTTTCGACGAAAGCCAGCTGGAGGCATCTTTTGCGGGCTCTGGTATGACCGGGCCTCTTTGGGACGGCACTGTGGCCGGCAGGGTTTGAAACCGGATAGGCGAAATCAACAACCCATTAACTCGGCAGGGAGGCCGCTCGACTTCATACTATAAAAAGAAGGTGTGCAGGAATTCCTGTGACTACCGAGAAAGCGACAATACTCGTTGCCGATGACGATGCGACCACGCGCACTGTCCTCACCAAGATGCTGGAGAAGGACGGCTATAGGGCGATTGCGGCGGATCGCGGGGAAAAGTGTCTGTTTATTGCCCTGGAAAAGCATATCGACGGCTTCCTGATTGATATCAGGATGCCCGGCCTGAGCGGGATAGATATCTGCAAGCGGCTGCGGGCGATTGAGCATTATAAAGTTACCCCGATTATCTTCATTACTTCCCTGGACGAACCCTCCAGCATGAGGGAGGTCTTTGAAGCGGGCGCCACGGATTTCCTGTCCAAACCGGTGAACCAAGTAGTCCTCAGCGCCCGCCTGCGCTCGCATCTGCAGAAAGTCGTTTTTTACCTTGAAAATGAGAAGATACGCAAGTATTCCAACCGCTACATCTCGACCCGTACCCAGAGGATGGTGGAGGCCTATTCCATCACCGGGACCCTGCCCGCCCCGGAACGCCATAATGTCTGCGTCATGTTCACCGATATCCGCGGTTTTACCTCCATCGCCCACGAGGTGGAACTCGAGGAACTTTTTGAAGGACTGAGCAAGCATCTGGGGATGCAGGTGGAAACGGTTTACGAATACGGCGGCTACATCGACAAATTCGGCGGCGATGGTCTGATGGCCATCTTCGATTCGGATAACATGGCCGAGCAGGCCTGTCACGCCGCATTGCGAATCATCGAATCCTCCCGGGGGTTCGCCAAGATAGCCGGCAAGCATCTCCTGACCGTGGGGATAGGCATCCACTACGGCCAGGTACTGATCGGCAATATTGGCTCCGCCGAGCATCTGGATTATTCGGCCATCGGCGAGGCGGTGAACCTGGCGTCCCGTCTCTGCCACCATGCCGAACCCATGGCCATCAATGTCTCCGCCGATCTTGTTGACTTGGCCAAGGTTGACAGCGGTCTCCAGTTTACCGCCCCGATCCCTTTGAAAATCAAGGGCTTGAAAGAGTCCATCCCGGTCTATCAACTGGTCCGGGCCGTAGCCCGGGAAGCGGCCGGAAACGCCGGCGGCCGGGGCGGCTAGGCCCGCCCCCCGGCCCCTGGGAACGGAACCTTGCCGGCACCGCGAGTCAAATTTTATGATGTTTGAGCAGATGAAACGCCCGGCCGTCACCGGTCTCCTGCTTCTGCTGCTGTTGCCAGCGGGGGGCAGTGTGGCCGATGCCGCAGTCCTGCTCACCGGCGATCCGCCCGGGGCCAGCCAAGGTCGGGACCAACCGGCGCCGGCTGCCGTAGAAATGCCAAGCGGCAAGCAAGGCCATAACCAGACCAAGAAAAAGAGCTGCATGACCGTTTGCGCCCGTTGGGGCAAGGAATGCACCTACGTGAACCGGGGCCCCGGCGGGACCACGAAAAAATGCCGACGGGTGTGCAAGCAGTTCACCCAGGAATGCTTCTGACCTGACGCCTTTGTGCCGCCGGAAACGCGGCCGCAACCATTCCCACCTACCCGATCCCGTCACGGCGGTGTGCCGCGGCGCCGGCGGGGGAGATAATGGTTGTCGTTGGTGTGGGCATTTTTTGTAGAATGCTCGGGCGGCGAAAGTGGCGGAATTGGTAGACGCGCTGGCTTTAGGTGCCAGTGGGCTAGTCCCGTGAGAGTTCGAGTCTCTCCTTTCGCACCAGTATCTTATTGTTTTTTATATAATTTTAATATGGAAGACTCAGTCATGCAGGTATCAGTGGAAACCACTGGGAAGCTGGAGCGCGAGATGCGCGTGGCGGTCCCCGAGGAGCGCATCGCCGGCGAGGTGCAGAACCGGCTGGCGCGGCTGTCCCGGACTACAAAGGTGGCCGGCTTCCGCCCCGGAAAGGCGCCCCTGAAGGTAATCGAGCAGCGCTACGGCAAGCGCGTCAGGGAGGAAGTCGTCGGAGAGGTGGTCCAGTCCAGTTTCTACGAGGCCATCGCCCAGGAGAAGCTGCGCCCGGCCGGTTCCCCGAGCATCCATCCCCTGGAGGCGGAACAGGGTCAGGGACTGACCTATACCGCCCGGTTCGAGGTCTACCCAGAGATCCAACTGCAACCGGTTGAGGGACTGGAGATCGAAAAGGCGGTCTGTGAGATCGGCGACGATGATATCGACCGCATGATAGAGGTCCTGCGCAAGCAACGCGCGCAGCTTCAGGAAGTGGACCGGCCCGCCCGCAGCGGGGACACCGTCGAGATCGACTTTACCGGGAGCATTGAGGGCGAGCCATTCGAGGGCGGCAGCGGCAGCGATTTCCGGCTGGAACTGGGGTCGGGGCGTTTCATCGAAGGATTCGAACAGGGGCTGATCGGCAAAGCGGCTGGAGAGGAGGCCACCCTGGACCTGACCTTTCCCGGGGATTACCAGGACGAAAAACTGGCCGGCAAGCCGGTGCAGTTCCAGGTCCAGGTCAAGAAGGTGCTGGAGGCCGTCCCGCCCGAACTGAATGAGGAATTCTTTGCCCAGTTCGGGGTCACCGAGGGCGGGGAGGCGGCCTTCCACGAGGAACTGCGCAGTCACATGGAGCGCGAGGCCGAATCCGCCGTGCGCAACCGGCAGCGCCAGGTCATTATGGACGCCCTGGTCAAGGCCAATCCCATAGATGTGCCCAACTCCTTGATTCATGAGGAATCCCATCGCCTGCTGCGGCAGTTTCAGTCGCAGCTCAAGGCCTATGGTATCGCCGACGAGAAGGGCCTCCCCGACGACACCTCCGTGTTCGAGGAGCGGGCGGCGCAGCGGGTGGCGACGCAGCTCATCGTCCTGGAGATCATCCGCAGTCAGGGTTTCGAGGCGGATCCGGGCAGGGTCAGGGAGATGATCGAAAAGAACGCGGAGAACTATGAAGACCCCGCTGCCGTCATCAACTGGTATTACCAGGACAAGCAGCGGCTGGCCGAAGTGGAAGCGGTGGTATTGGAGGATCAGGTCATCGACTGGGTGATGCAAAATGCCGCCGTCAAAGAGGCCAAAGTGTCGTTTGACGAGTTGGTGAATAAAGGGCAGACTGATGCCGACTAGACGCGGAATGCGCGTCTGCTAACCGTGAAAATGCGATGAAAAACCAAGACATAAAGGCGCTCAATCTGGTCCCCATGGTGGTCGAGCAGACCTCCCGGGGCGAGCGCGCCTATGACATCTATTCCCGCCTGCTCAAGGAGCGGGTGGTGTTTCTGGTCGGACCGGTTGAGGACAATGTTGCCAATCTGATCGTCGCCCAGTTGCTGTTCCTGGAATCGGAGAATCCGGACAAGGACATCCATCTCTATATCAATTCCCCGGGCGGTTCTGTTTCCGCGGGCCTGGCCATCTATGACACACTCCAGTTCATCAAGCCCGATGTGAGCACTATGTGCGTGGGACAGGCGGCCAGCATGGGCGCCCTGTTGCTGGCCGGCGGCGCCAAGGGCAAGCGTTACTGCCTGCCCCATTCCCGCGTTATGATCCACCAGCCCCTGGGAGGTTTCCAGGGCCAGGCGAGTGATATCGACATTCATGCCAGGGAGATACTCAAGGCGCGGGAACGGCTGAACAAGATCTTGTC
>JARRRO010000039.1:0-8092 GCA_037380645.1 Gammaproteobacteria bacterium
GCTGCACCTTGCCGCCGAAATAGTGGCCCGAGACCACGGCCTGGTCGCGGTAATTGAGGGAGGTGGCCCGCATGCGCACCAGGATCTCGCCCGGGCCGGGCCTGGGCGTCGGCCGCTCCACCTGCTGCATTCCCTCCAGGCTGTCGCAGCCCTTAACCAGTTCATAGACCTTCATTGTATTCTCCTTGCGGGTTGATCGTGATTGTCAGAAAACGCCGTCGGCGTCGCCCGTGAGGATGCCTGTCACCGCCGACCACGGCCATTCGACGCACGGGACCTGGTTTCGGTATGATGTTCTGCGCAACATGATTTCAACTTCCGGCAGAAACAGTTTATCAGCATACACCATGAACCTATTCCAAGCGGCAAAGAAAGTCATCCCGGGCGGGGTCAACTCCCCGGTACGGGCGTTCAAGGCCGTCGGCGGCGATCCGGTGTTCTTCGAACGCGGGGAAGGGGCGTATCTGTACGACGCGGACGGCCGAGCCTACCTCGATTACGTCGGCTCCTGGGGACCCCTGATCCTCGGCCACGCCCACCCCGAGGTGATCGCCAAGGTCCACGCCGCCGTGGACAAGGGTCTGAGCTTCGGCGCCCCCACCGAGCTGGAAACCCGCATGGCGGAGATGATCGTGGATCTTATCCCGTCCATCGAGAAGGTGCGCATGGTCAATTCCGGCACCGAGGCCACCATGAGCGCCGTGCGCCTGGCCCGGGGCTATACCAGCCGGGACAAGGTGCTCAAATTCGAGGGCTGCTACCACGGCCACGTGGACTCGCTGCTGGTCAAGGCCGGCTCCGGGGCCCTGACCCTGGGCGTGCCTACTTCCCCCGGCGTGCCGGCGGATTTTGCCCGGCATACCCTGACCGCGGCCTATAACGACGCCGAAGGGGCCAAACAGGCATTCAGCGATTACGGCGATGACCTGGCCGCCGTCATCGTCGAACCCATCGCCGGCAACATGAACTGCGTGCCAGCCTCCCTGTCCTTCCTGAAGACCCTCAGGGATCTGTGCCACGCCAACGGCAGCGTGCTGATCTTCGACGAGGTGATGACGGGTTTCCGCGTCGCCCTGGGCGGGGCCCAGTCGGTGTACGACATCCGGCCCGACCTCACCACCCTGGGCAAGGTCATCGGTGGGGGCATGCCGGTGGGGGCCTTCGGCGGCCGCACCGAGATCATGGATCGCCTGGCCCCGGACGGGCCCGTCTACCAGGCCGGTACCCTGTCCGGCAATCCGGTGGCCATGACCGCGGGCCTGGCCACCCTGGACCTGATCTCGGCATCGGATTTTTTCGAGACGCTCACGGAGAAGACCCGTCTCCTCACCGACGGCCTGAAGGAGGCCGCCTTCGAGGCGGGGATCCCCTTCACCACTAATGCGGCTGGCGGCATGTTCGGCCTGTTCTTCAGTGAAGAGCATGAAATCCGGAGCCTGGCCCAGGTCTCGGCCTCGGACCAGGACCGCTTCCGGCGTTTCTTCCAGGCCATGCTGGAGGAAGGGATCTATCTCGCGCCGTCCGCCTTCGAGGCCGGTTTTGTTTCCGCCGCCCACAGCACGGAAGACATAGACAGGACCGTGGCGACGGCCGGGCGGATCATGCAGAAGCTTTAGGAGCCGTCTTGTTCGACGGCGGCTAGCGGTTCTTTTCCGGCCACAGGATCCTGGCCACTTCCTTCAGCCGCTTGTCCCTGCCGCAAGCGTAACGGTAAAACTTGTAGCGCACGGGATTCTTCTCGTAGAAGTTCTGGTGGTACTCCTCGGCGGGATAAAAGGTCTTGGCCGGCAGGATTTGGGTCACGATCTTGTGTCCCGGTCCCGCCTTTTTCTGCAGCGCTTCCTTGCTCTTCCTGGCCAGCTCCTCCTGGTGCTTGTTGTGATAGAAAATCACCGAACGGTACTGCGAACCGTGGTCGCAGAACTGCCCGCCGGCATCAAAGGGATCGATGTTGTGCCAGTACACGTCCAGCAGTTTCTCATAGCTGACCTTGCTCGGATCATAGCGGACCTGCTCCGTTTCATAATGACCGGTGGTCCCGCTGGACACCTGCTCGTAGGTGGGGTTCTTCACGTGCCCGCCGGTGTAGCCCGAGGTGGTGCTGATAACGCCCTGGATGACGTCGAAGGGATGCTCCATGCACCAGAAACAGCCGCCGGCAAAGGTCGCCACCGCATCGGCGCGGGCGATGAATCCCGCACACAGCAACAGCACGGCCAGGGCGAGGCGGGCCACGTTCACGTCCTCAGCGACGGCAGGGATTGATCGTCGGGGACGAAATTCAATGCCAGGCCGTTGTTGCAGTAACGCTTACCGGTGGGCGGGGGGCCATCATCGAAAAGATGCCCCTGGTGGCCGCCGCAGCGCGCGCAGTGATATTCGGTGCGCGGGATGATGAGACTGAAATCGAGCCTGGTCTCCACCCTGTCCGGTATGCACTGGTAGAAGCTGGGCCAGCCGGTGCCGCTGTGGTACTTGGCCTGGGACTGGAACAGGGGCAGGTAACAGGCCGCGCAGATGAATGTCCCCTTGCGGGTTTCCTTGTTCAGCGGGCTGGAATGGGGCGGCTCCGTGTCCGCCTCGAACAGCACTTTGTAGGCGCCCAGTGGCAGCAGCTTGCGCCATTCGGTCTTGGACTTGCGGAGCCGGGTGAATTTCAGGCTCTTGTTCACAGGGCGGGCGAAAACACGCCGGCCGGCCAGCAACAGCATCCCGGCGGCGGCCCCGGCGTGCAGTAGAAATTCTCTGCGCTGCATGATTGTCCTCCTGGCTTAACCGTTGAGACCCCGCGGTCCCGGGGCAGTTCCTGTATCCTGCCACCTGAAAACGGAGATCATTCGTCCAGCTTCTGTTCGGCCCGCTCGTGGCGGTAGCGTTCCATGGCGGCCTGGCGTTTAGCCACGCCTTCCGGGTCGGCGTCATCCGGCGGCAGGCAGGCCAGGATCTCGTTGAAGTGATTCTGCAGCATGCCCCGGGCCTCGGGATAGGGGATGATGTAGAACTGCTCCATTTCCATGGCCGCCTTGACTTCCCCGGCCAGCTCCACCGGATCCTTGCCCGCGGAATAAATAGTTTTGAGGCTCTGCATGACATTTTCGTCAAACTTGTAGCCGCTGTGGGACAGGTGCGCCGGCCGGGTCTTGACGGATTCGGCGATGTTGCTGTTGACGTTGGCCGGGCACAGGCAGGAGACGCCGATATTATATTTCCCCAGGGACTCTTTCAGGGCCTCGGACAGCCCCACCACGGCGAACTTGGAGGCGCAGTAGATGCCGGCGGGCGCCGAGGCGCGCAGTCCGCCCAGGGAGGCGGTGTTGACGATATAGCCGCCCTGGCCATGGGCGATCATGCGCGGCACGAAGGTGACGACGCCGTTGACCACGCCGCCGAAATTGACCCCCATCTGCCAGTCATAATCGTCGTAAGTGGATTTCTCCAGCGGCCCGAAGATGCTTACCCCGGCGGTGTTGAACAGCAGCGTCACCGGGCCGAAGACCTTTTCCACCTCGTCCGCCGCGCGGGCGTAGGCTTCACGATCGGCTATATCCAGCTTGATGGCGTGGGCCTCGGTGCCCTGCTCCCGCATGGCAGCCAGGCCTTCCTCCAGATGATCCTCGCGAATGTCGGCGATAACCACCTTGCAACCGGCCCGGCCGAACACCCTGTCCTGACCCAGGCCGACGCCGCTGCCGCCGCCGGTGATGAATGCCACTCTGCCCTTGAAATCTTTCACTGTCTTCCTCCTTTCAACCCGGTTTCCCGTACAAGGCGATTCAGCCACGGTGAAACAAGGGGTAAATAGTGAATCGTTACTCATGAGTCGTTACTTCAACCGAACAAAGCGCCACGCTCTTGATATCACCACTATTTACGATTTACCTGCATTGGATGATTTGAGCCGGCGTTTGTTACAGACTATGCTTGAAGTCAGGCCCGTGATTCAAGCTGCATAACCGCCCATGAGCTATGAACTCTACTACTGGCCCGGCATACAGGGCCGCGGCGAATTCGTCCGCCTGGCCCTGGAGCAGGCTGGCGCCGCCTACGTGGACGTCGCCCGCGAACCCAGACACGGCGGCATGAAGGCCATGCTGCGCCTGCTCGAGGACGAGACCGCGGCGCACCGCTCATTCGCCCCGCCCTTCCTCAGGGACGGCGATACGGTCATCGGGCAGACTGCGAACATCCTGCTGTATCTGGGCGCCCGCCACGATCTCGCGCCGGCGGACGAGATCGGGCGCCTGTGGACGCACCAGCTGCAGCTGACCATCGTCGATTTCCTGGTGGAGATTCACGACACCCACCACCCCATCGCCGGCGGCCTGTATTACGAGGATCAGAAGCCGGAGGCGGCAAGGCGGGCCGCAGACTTCCGCGAAAACCGCCTGCCCAAGTATCTGGATTACTTCGAGACCGTCCTTGCCGCCAATCCCGGTGGTGACTGGCTGGCGGGGGACGCCTTCAGTTACGTCGACCTGTCCATGTTCGAAATCATCGCCGGACTGCGCTACGCCTTTCCCCGCGCCATGACCCGGGTCCAGAACGATTACCCGGGTCTGACCGCGCTGCACGACCGGGTCGCGGCCCTGCCGGCCATCGCTGCCTACCTGGCGTCGGAACGGCGCCTGCCATTCAACCAGGACGGCATCTTCCGCTGTTATCCCGAACTGGACGGTTGATCCGGACGGCGGTTGACCGCCAGGATCCGCGTCACGTCATCCAGGTTTTCGATCTCGTAGTCCGCCGGCAGACCCTCGGCGGTGGAGGACTGATTGGCGAGCATGCCGTCCACCTGGCGTCTCAGCCAGGCCGAGATCAGGCCGGCGGCCATGGCGCCCTGGATGTCGAAGGCCGGCGCGGCGCAGTAGAGCACGTCCCGGGGCTGCAGGCCGTTCTGCTGCAGCACCCAGTGATAAGTCAGGGGATTGGGCTTGTGCAGGCGGGACTGCTCGGTGCTGGCCACGAAATCAGGTTTGAACTCCCTGAACTTGGCAACGTACATGTCCAGGTATTCCCGTTCCACATCGGAATAGATGAGGATCTTCACGCCCATGGCCTGTTGCTCTCCCAGGGCCCGTTCCGTCTCCGGGAACAGCTGTACCTGATCCTGCAGCGCCGTGTATTCCGCCACGTCGTCCGGCGAGCCGTCGATGCGGTGGATCCTGAAGGTATCCGCCAGGGCCTCGCGGATGGTCTCGGTCACCGGCGTGTACTGGGAAAAGGCGGTACGGCGGTGGTGGGATTCGAACAGCCGCACCCAGGTGGCGATGAAATCACGGTCGCTTACCGGGGAACCGTATTTGCAGTTGATGCGGGAGGCCGCCTCCGCCCAGCTCCAGCCCCAGTCGAACAGCGTCGTCTTGGAGTCGTAGAAAACGGCCCGGGGCCAACGTCCCATCACCGCCATCCGGCCGTCTCCTCTTCCGTTCGACTCAATAGCCCATCGTGAAGCGCTGGCGGATATGCTGCGGCTTTTCCACCTCGTCCAGCATGGCCACGGCAAAGTCCTCCTGGCTGATGCGGCTGTCGCCGTTGGCGTCCTTGAGCAATTCATCCAGGGCGGTCCGGAACTTGCCGGTGCGCTCGCCGGGGGCGATGATGATGGACGGAGACAAGAAACTCCAGTCAAGATCATCGATCTTTCGGATCCGTTTCAGGGCCTCCACCGCCGGGGCGGCTTCAGGCTTGATCTCTTCGGGGAATCCGGGTGTGTCAATCAGCATGACGCCGGGCTCGACCTCCAGGCTGGCCGCGCCGCCGACCATCAGCACCCGTTTCACGCCGGCCTTGCGGCAGGCGGCGTAGACATGATCCACATCGCAGGCATTGTACTTGACGCTGACGATGACGGCGTCGTGCCCGCGCAGGATCTCCGCCAGTTTTTCCTCGTCGGCGAGGTCACAGGCAGCGCCAACGACGCCCTCCCGGGCCTGCAGTTTCGAGACGTCACGGGCGATACCGGTCACCTGGTGGCCGCGATCCACGGCCTCGTTCAATATCTTGGCGCCGATGTTGCCCGTGGCGCCGAGCAGCGCGATCTTCATGTCCTCCCTCCTCTATGGTTTGTTATATGTTAGGGGTGAACGGCGAAGTTATTTGTCGATCATCACCTCGGTGGACTTAATCACGGCCCTGACCGTATCGCCCTCCTTAAGCTGCATGGATTCGGCGGAAGTCCGGGTGATGGCCGAGACGATTTCGACGCCGCCGGCGGTGACGACCACCTCTGCCATGACGTTGCCCAGTTTCACCGACTTGATTTTTCCCTCGATTTGATTGCGCGCTGAGAGCATGGTCCTTCCTCCTTCATGCCGCTTTAAAATCTATTTTAACGCATGCTCCCGCCGCTGGACAGTCGCACTATCCGCTCCACGGAACGAAAGTAGAACGGGGAAACCGGGTCTGTTAGTATTCCTGACTTGCGGTGCCCAACGCGGCAACCGGAGCCGGCGGCGTCCTGCGCCGGCGTCTACACAAGGGGGAAGCATGCTGGATCTCTATACCTGGGACCCGAATTCCAATTCGGGCAAGCCCATATTCGCCCTCAAGGAAAAGGGGGTGGACTTCGAATACCACTACATCAACTTGCTGGAATTCGAACAGCACGCCCCCGAATACGTGAAGATCAATCCCGGCGGCACTGTTCCCACCCTGATCCATGATGATCTCATACTCACCGAATCAACACCCATGTGTGAATATATCGACGGCGCCTTTGAGGGACCGTCACTGCGGCCCGGGGACCCCATGCAGCGCTACCGAATGCGCTGGTGGTGCTGGTATATCGATACCCGTTTCGCGCCGGCCCTGAGCGTGATTGGCTGGCATACCTTCATGGGTCCCATGGTGCGGCAGAAATCCCAGGACGAGATCGAACGCATCATCGCCCACATTCCCACCAAGGAGCGCCGCATCGCCTGGTCCACGGCGGTGAACGCCGGCTTCACCGAGGAGCAACTGGAAAACGCCAGGGAGCGGGTCAATGACGGCATCCAGCTCATGAACGCCCGCCTGGCGGACTCCGACTATCTGGCCGGCCCCGCGTAGTCCCTGGCGGACATCATCACCTTCGCCAACGCCTACGCCCTGCCCGTGTCCGTACCGCAGTTCGCCAACGAGGACAAGGCGCCCCATTACATGGCCTGGTTGAATCGGATCTACCGCCGTCCCGCCACCAGGGAGGCCTTCGAGATGGGCCGCACGCAGCTGGCGGCGCGGGCACTGGACATCATCAAGAAACTGGAAGCCTGAGGAAACGACATGCTGGAACTCTATCACTGGGAACCCGCCGGCGATTCGGCCAGGCTGCTCATCCTGCTGGAGGAAAAGGATATCGAGTTCGAGAGCCATTACGTCGACGTGCTGGAGTTCGACCAATACAGTGAAGATCACCTGCGCCGTTCCTCCGCGGCCCGCGTACCGGTCCTGGCGACGGAGGGGGGGTATCTGGACCTGCCCAGGATCACCCTGGATTACCTGGTGGAGGCCTATACCCCGCGCCTGGCGCCGGAGGATCCCCGCGGCTGGTACGAGGTGCAGGCCTGGGCCAACGTGCTGGACGCCGGCCTCGCCGCCAACGTCAGCCTGCTGGGCTGGAACACCGTGATGCTACCCGACATGAGCAAGGCGGAACGGGAGGCATTCAGCGAGCGTTACGCCAACAGGCCGGTGGTCGAACGCCTGGCGGGCTGGTCGGCGGTGTTCTCCGATGCCGAGGCCAACGAGGATCAACTGCAAAACGCCCGCGTCCGCATAGGAGAGATGGTGGAGAAACTGGAGCAGGTCCTGCAGGGCTCCGAGTGGCTGGTGGGCAACGTCTATTCCGTCGCGGACATGAACGCCTTCGCCCTGTGCCACACCCTGCCACGGCTGACTCCCGGGATCGTGAACGAGGAAAAGACGCCGGGCATGACAGCCTGGCTGCACCGCATCAATGAGCGTCCGGCCGTGAAAAGGGTCCTGGGCAGGCGCAGGCACACCCGGACCGAAGACGTATACGCCCCTCCCGGGTAACGGCAGCAAGAATTCTTGTTACTTGTGACTGCTGGAAATATCGATTAGTCAATGTTTTCAGCATCTCGGTACATGACCC
>JARRRO010000040.1:0-8720 GCA_037380645.1 Gammaproteobacteria bacterium
GCTCACCAAGGCCCACAGTGAATTCAAGCGCTGGCTGGGAGGGGATCATTCCCCCAATAACGAGGCCTATCACAGGTAGTGCGCCGGCCGGCATAGCTAAGTCGTTACTCAATCACTCCCTGCGATCAACGGCATCGCTGCATGCCTGAGGGTTGCTATGCCTGACCCGGCGACTCACCCGGGCGTCAAGACATTGAAAGACAGCGCATAAGGAGCATCAAAGTGACCAATGTATGTATCGCTTTTCACAGCGGCTTCGGGCACACGGAGAAGGTGGCCAATGCCGTGGCCGAGGGAGTCCGCTCGGTTCCCGAGGTCAGCTGCAAGCTGTTAAAGGTGAGCGAACTGGCGGAGGACAGCGGCGAGTGGAATGATCTGGACACCGCGGACGCCATCATCTTCGGATCGCCCACCTACATGGGCAGTATCTCCGCCGAAATGAAGCGTTTTATGGAGGCCACCTCCTCCCGCTGGATGGAATCGAAATGGGCGGACAAGCTGGCCGCCGGCTTCACCAATTCCGGTTCCCAGAACGGCGACAAGCAGAACTGCCTGGTGTCCTTCGTCACCTTTGCCGCCCAGCACGGCATGGTCTGGATCAATCTCAACCAGCTGCCCGGGAACAACAACTCCCAGGGCAGCGTCGAGGATATCAACAGGCTGGGTGCATCGATTGGCGCGATGGCGCAGTCAAACATCGACGAGGGGCCGGACGTAGTGCCGCCGGAGGCCGATCTGAAGCACCTTCCAAGCCCCCGATAAATCCCAACGCGAGCAACAAGCCAGAAAATGATGTACGACCAGGAAACAGAGACGCGGAGTACTGAAGATCAATTCAAGCTGGATGGTCAGTCCTTTCTGCGCCAGACGGCCTACCTGATGGAACATTCCGATTTCTACCGGGACAAGCTGGGCAAGGCCGGATTCAAAAGTGCAAAGGACCTGGGCGGGCTGGAAGACATAGCCAGCCTCCCGTTCACCGAGAAGGATGAGTTGCGCGCATCCCAGGCGGAGCAACCCCCCTTCGGTAGTCATCTGGCCTGCCGGCCCGAGGACCTGAGACGGGTTTACTCGACCAGCGGCACGACCGGCGTGCCCTGTTTCATCGGGCTTACCCAACAGGACCTCGACATGTACGCCACCAACGTGGCCAGGGGCTACACCGCCGCCGGGTTCTCCGCGGAGCAGAGACTGGCGGTGGGATTCAACGCCGGACCGTTCGTGGCCGGCGCCGTGTATTACGGCTTTGACAAGATCGGCTGTACGGTCATCCCGGTGGGTACCGGCAACACCGAAAGACTGGTTCGGGCGATCCGCATGCTGGGCGCCACCGGCATCAGCTGCACGCCTTCCTACGGCCTGTACATGATCGACTGGTGCCGCGAACATGACATTGACACCCGTACCCTGGGACTGAAGAACATGATTACCGCGGGAGAGCCGGGCGGCGGCGACGCCATGATCCGCTCCCGTCTTGAGGACGCCTTCGGCTGCATGGTCCGGGAGTCCATGGGCATAGGCGACATCTCCCTGTCGGTGTGGGCCGAGGACGAGGACGGCAAGGGCATGCACTTCATGGCGCGCGGCTACGCCCACGTCGAGCTGATCGATCCTGTCTCCGGCAAGCCGCTGCCGTGGGAACACCAGGCGGAGGGTGAACTGGTGTATACCGCCCTGCAGCGCCAGTCCATGCCCCTGCTCAGGTTTCGCAGCCGCGATCACGTCATCGTCAACATGGAACCGAACCCCACCGGCCGGACCGGGCCCCGGATACGCTGCATCGGCAGAACCGATGACATGCTGATCGTCAGGGGCGTGAACCTGTTTCCCACCTCGATACGCAGTATCCTTCACGAATTCACTCCCGACGTCGGCGAGATTTACCAGATCCGGCCGAAGAAACGCAGCGTCTCGCAGGAACCACCTCTCCCCATAGTGATAGTGTTGGGCGAGGGGGTGAAAAAGGAACCCGAAGGTCTGCGTGACCGTATCGGTTCGGAGATCCGATCGCGGCTGCTGGTTACCGCCGATATTCATTTTGTGCCCTACGGGACGTTGCCCCGGGAGACCTACAAGTACAAACTGGTGGAGTATCCGGAGAGTGACGTGGCCGTCGGCTGACGGCCGCCGATTTCTTCCGGACCCGTCCGCCGGGAGTCCGAGTTATGAAGCACAGCAGTGACAGGATCCTCACTACCCACGTCGGCAGTCTGCCCCGATCGCAGGCGGTGACCGATGTCGTCTTCGGCAGGGAAAACGGCACCCTGGAAGATGAATCCCGCTACGCACCCACCATCGCCGACGCCGTCATGGAAGTTGTCGGCAAGCAGGTGCAAACCGGTGTGGACGTGGTCAGCGACGGGGAAATGAGCAAGATCAGCTACGCCACCTACATCAAGGCCCGCATCACCGGCTTTGACGGGGATACGCCCCGGGAACCGGGTCAGGACCTGCTGGACTTTCCGGCGCTGCTGCAGAAGCTGGCCAACTCCGGGGCGACGGCGAAATACCGCCGTCCGCGCTGCGTCGGCGAGATCAAGGTCAAGGACATGCAGCCGGTCCAGGGCGACATCGCCAATCTCAAGGCGGCGGCGGAGAAGTGGCATCCCGCCGAGACTTTCATGAACGCCGCCTCACCCGGCGTCATCGCCCTGTTCCAGCCCAACGACTATTATCCCACCGCCGACGCCTACCTGGAGGCGCTGGCCGAGGCCATGCGGGCCGAATACGAGGCTATCGTGGACGCCGGCGTTCTGCTGCAAATAGATGCGCCGGATTTCGGCATGGGCCGACACACCATGTATAAGGACAGGAGCGTCGAGGACTACCTGCGCATGGCCGAACGCCACGTGGAAGTCCTGAATCATGCCCTGCGCAATATCGAGCCGGATCGGGTGCGCCTGCACATGTGCTGGGGCAATTACGAGGGTCCGCATCACCACGATATCCCCATGGAGCAGCTGCTGCCGGTAGTGCTGAAGGTCAACGGGCAGGCCCTGCTGTTCGAGGCAGCGAATCCCCGTCACGCCCATGAATGGACCGTGTTCAGGGAAATCCCCATCCCGGAAGACAAGATCCTGGTGCCGGGGGTCCTGGATTCCACCACCAATTACATCGAGCACCCCCTGCTGGTGGCGGAACGCATCTGCCATTTCGCGGACATCGTCGGGCGCGAGCGGGTCATCGCCGGCACTGACTGCGGATTCAGCACCTTTGCCGGCTTCGGACCGGTGGAACCCGAAATCGTCTACATGAAGCTGGGCGCCATGGTGGAAGGTGCCCGCGCCGCCTCCGAGCGGCTCTGGGGGTAACGGCGGCCATGGCCAATGACAAAACCCTGTTCCCCTGCACCCTGGTGGGCAGCTACGCGCAGCCGGACTGGCTCATCGACAAGGAGAAGCTGGCCGGCCGTTTTCCGCCCCGGACCCGGGCCAAGGAACTGTGGCGGGTGGACGAAGCGCATCTGGAAGAGGCCCAGGATGACGCCACCGTGGTGGCCATCGTGGAGCAGGAGCGGGCAGGGCTGGACGTGGTTACCGACGGCGAGATCCGGCGGGAAAGCTATTCCAACCGCTTCGCCACCGCCCTGGACGGCATCGATATTGACAACCCCGGGACCGCTCTGGACCGGAGCGGCGAGACCGTCTATGTCCCCCGGGTCGTGGGTCCCATCGCGCGCGGCCACCCCATTGTCGTCCGGGACGCGGAGTTCCTCAGCCGCTACGCCACCCGCGCGACCAAAATAACCGTGCCCGGTCCCTTTACCATGTCCCAGCAGGCCCAGAACGAACACTATGCCTCGGAGCAGGAATGCGCTATGGCCTATGCCGACGCCCTGAACCAGGAGATCCGGGATCTGTTCGCCGCCGGCATGGACATCGTGTCCATCGATGAACCCTACATGCAGGCACGTGCGGAGAAGGCCAGGGAGTACGGGGTAGAATGCCTGAACCGGGCGGTGGCGGGGATCGAGGGCAAGACCTGCGTGCATATCTGTTTCGGCTACGCCGCGCTGATCCATGAGCGGCCGGAAGGCTATTCCTTCCTGCCTGAACTCGCCGGCGCCGGCGTGGATCAGGTCTCCATAGAGACGGGGCAGTCGAACCTGGACTGTTCCGTGCTCGGTTCCCTGCCCGACAAGGAGATCGTGCTCGGCGTGCTGGACCTGTCCACCCGTGAAGTGGAAACATCCGAAATCGTGATAGAGCGGGTGCGCCGGGCGCTGGAGTACGTGGCTCCGGAGCGTATCGTGCTGGCGCCGGACTGCGGCATGAAGTACCTGCCCCGCGCCGTCGCCTTTGGAAAACTGCAGGCCATGGTCGATGCGGCCCGGCAACTGAGACGGGAGTTCGCCTGATCCAAATAGGCGTGCGATACGGATCTGCATCAGGTGGAGCGAAGTTTCATCACGTCCCGGGACGGCGGCGAACTGGCCGTGTACGAAGCGGGCAATGCACAGGGATGGGAATGCCTGTTCATTCACGGCTTTGCCATGGACCACAGCGTCTGGCGCCGTCAGTTTACCGACCCGCTGTTACTTTCCCGCTGTCGTCTGCTTGCCGTTGATCTCAGGGGCCACGGCCGATCGTGCCGATCGGCCCTGCCCGGGGATTATCTCAAGGGGGAGACCTGGGCCGCCGATCTGGCGGCGGTAATAAGGGGCAGGAACCTGGTCCACCCTGTCCTGGTCCCGTGGTCCTTCGGGGGCAGGGTGGTCAATGATTACCTCAGGTATTTTGGCGCGGCCGGAATTGCCGGCATCAATTACGTCGCCGCGGCCTCGATTTCCGATGCCGATGTCACCCGCCCGGACCATGAACTGCTGCATAGGATCTGTGCCGAGGCGTCTTCCGGGGAAGAAAGAAGGCAGGTCCTGGAAGAATGCCTGGGCAAGATGTTCCGCCTGGAACGCGGCGAGGAGGAGTTTCAGCGCCTGTATGCCGTGATTCGGGCCATGCCCCGCAGAACGCTGCGCTGTTTGCGCCGGCGCCCACTGGATTACGACGATGTGCTGGCCGTCCTGGAGTTGCCCGTCCTTTCGACCCATGGTGCCGGTGACTGCATGCTGGATCCCGAAATGAGCCTGCGCCTTGCCCGCAGGGTGAGGAACGGCCGGGCGTCCATCTATGGGGACGCCGGCCACGCCCCGTTTTTTGATCAGCCTGGCAGGTTCAACCGCGAACTGCTGGAATTCGTCAGCATATGCACTGACCAGGAAAGTGACAAGTCACAAGTGATTAGTGACTAGAATCTGGATTTTTCAGATAGGTTCAAGTAAAGAAGGTTCTCGCAGAGACGCCAAGTCGCAAAGTAAAAGAATACAAATGTATTTCTTTGCGTCTTGGCGCCTTGGCGAGAACTAAATTATTTAGCAATTTTGAGTTAGGTTTCGGTAGCCTCGAGGGCTGCAATCCACCAAGCCCGTTCTAATCCTTGCGATATTCCTTGCGGGCGACCTCGGAATAGGGCACCGGACTCACGATGGCCCTGAACTCGGTCTGCACGTGACGCTCCACCGTCGGCTTGGATGTGCCGCCGTCCTCCTCGCCCCAGACCAGGGTGACCTCGGTCCCCGGCTCGGCGTATTCCGCATCGATCATGGCCAGGGTCAGCATGGAGCCCTCGTTGGCGCTGTAACCGATCCAGGTGGAGACGCCTATGGTCTTGCCGTCGTGGGTGACCTTGTCGTAGGGCAGCGTGGAATAAACGGCGGAGGGGAAATCGATGTACTTGATCCGGTTCTTTTTCTGGAACATGGTCCCCAGGGCGCGGGTGACGTCCTCCCCGTTCAGGGCCAGGGTCACCTTCTGGCGGTGCGGTCCCTCGGCCATTTTCTCCAGGGCCTCCCTGCCGATGTAATCGTGGTCGAACTTCACCAGGCGGCCGTAGCCCAGATCCCACGGCGTCAGGTAATAGTCCTCGATGTTGTCGGAGACGAAGCTGCCGCCCAGGGAGGCGGAGGCCTCGTAACCGTTGGCCGGCAGCCATTCCCGGAAAGGCTTCATTTTCTCGCCGCTGTAGATGGCCGGCATGGGAGATGGGATCCACCCCGATTCCAGGGTGTTGGAGGAATAGGTCCTGGCCCCCGACTGCCTGAGGCCGAACTCCTCGCCGGCCTCGATGATGGCGGCTTTGACCGCGTCGCCCTGGCCCCAGGGACCGAACAGCTCGAAGCCAGGCTGGCCCACCATGCCGTGGCGCAGGGCGCGGACTTCATGACCGGCGATATTAAAGGTATGCATGTTGAAGAATTTGATGTCCGGTACCGGCTTGCCGGTGACCTTCTCCATGACCTTGAGGGCATTGGGTCCCTGTACCTGGTAGCGGTAGGCCTTGCGGGTGATCGGGCCCTGGCCCATCCTGGCCGCGGCCCGCTCGTCCCTTTCCACGCTGGCGTTGTAGCCGCCGGTCTCGCAGTGATATTGCACCCAGTTGTGCACGGAGGGACGTCCGACCAGGTTGAACAGGTCCTTGTCCAGATAAAACAGCACCACGTCGCCGATGACGTAGCCGTCGTAATTGCAGGGCACGAACTGCTTGGCCTTGTTGGGTTCGAAGCCCTTGAAACTGTTGATGCCGAGGGAAGTAAGCAACTTGAGGGCGTCGGGGCCCTTCAGGTACATATCCGACATGTGATAGGACTGGTTGAAGAGCACGCAGGTCTGCTGCCAGGCCATCTGTTCGTCACGCCAGTTGGTGAACTCGGGGGGGACGACGGGGTAAACATAGGGCCCCGTCTGTGAGTTGCGCAGCAACGTGACCGGGTTGCCCTTGGCCTTAATCAATTCCTCGAGATTCTTGTGACTCATTTAATCTGCCCCCTCATCTTCACATATCGTATGAAATTTCGTATACCGAAAATAAGCATTTCGAACCGCTATGGTGCAATGATATTTCGAACCGGGTGGTTCGTCCAGGGTAATCTTGTTTCGCCGCCTCGCCGGGCGGATTACCGGCGGGCCGCGGCGTCCCGCCGGGAACCGTCGCGTCTTCCCGTTGGGTCAATATTGGCTTCTCTTTGCGCATTGAACAGCACCGTCTGTGTACCTAGAATGGACAGGATATATGCATAACCCTGCCTATTTCTTTTAACGGAGATACCTGATGAGCAATGCCTGGGACAACGACAAGCTGATTTACGTGGATATGACCGACGGCTCCGTGTCCACCCGGGATTTCCCCCCGCAGTGGAAGCTACTGGGCGGCCGCGCCTTGTCCGCCAAGATCCTGCTGGAAGAATGCGATCCCCAGTGCGATCCCGTGGGACCGGACAATGTCCTGGTCCTGGCCCCCGGCGTCCTCTCCGGCACTTCCGCCCCCACCTCGGGGCGCCTGTCCGTGGGCTGCAAGAGCCCGCTCACCGGCGGCATCAAGGAGGCCAACGCGGGCGGCAATCCCGGGCAGGACCTGATGAAGCTGGGCATCCGCGCCATCGTCGTCAAGGGTCAGCCCAAAGACCCCGGGACCCGCTGGGGCCTGGAAGTGGATGCCTCCGGCGCCCGCCTGGTGGACGCCACGGACTACAAGGGCATGTGGAATTACGCCAGTTGCGAGAAGCTGTTTGGGAACTATCCCAAGACCGCTTCGGCTATCTCCATAGGCCCGGCCGGCGAGATGATGCTGAAGGGGGCCTCCGTGGCCTGTACCGACAAGGAAAAGGAACGCCGCCCGGCGCGCCACGCGGCCCGTGGCGGTGTGGGCGCCGTCATGGGATCCAAGTGTCTGAAATGGGTGCTGGTGGACCCGGGCAAGAATCCCGTACGCAAGCCGGTGGAGCAGAAGCCCTTCAACGCCTGGATGAAGGAGTTCAGCAAGGACTACCTGACCAACGGCCGCCACGAGACATTCAAGTGGGGCACCAGCGCCGTGGTGCCGTTCGCCAACATGATGAATACCCTCCCCTACAAAAACCGCACCGAGGGACAGAATCCCCAGTTTGAAGGACTGGACGGCGCCAAGATCGTGGCCAGCTTCAAAGAACGCGGCGGCGGCATGCACGCCTGCATGAACGGCTGCATCGTCAAGTGTTCCAATGTCATCAACGACGAGAACGGCAAGTATCTGACCTCGGCCCTGGAATTCGAAACCCTGACCCTGCTGGGCTCCTGCTGCGACATCAACGACTGGGAGGATGTGGGTGCCCTGGATCGCCTGTGCGACGAACTGGGCCTGGACACCATCGAGACCGGCGCCGCCGTCGCCGTGCTCATGGATGCCGGCGGTCTGGACTGGGGTGACGTCGCGAAGGTGAAGGAACTGCTGGGCAAAAAGCTGGAGCAGGGCGACAAGGATGCCCTGCTGGTGGCCAACGGCGCCGCCGCCGTGGGCAAAGACCGCAACCACGCCCGCACCCCGGTGGCTCGTGGACAGGCCATGCCCGCCTGGGACCCGCGCCCGCTCAAGGCCTCCGGCATCACCTATTGCACCAGCGCCATGGGGGCCGACCACACCGCCGGGCTGGTCATCGACCCGGAAGTCAGCGGCGAGGCAGCGGCCGTTGCCTCCCAGCACGTGCAGATCGTCAACGCCGTCACCGATTCCTCCGGGTTCTGCATGTTCCTGGAGCCCAATCTGGACGAGATCCGCAAGTTCTACAGCCTCTTCTACGGCGAGGAGGTAAGCCGCGAGCAGATCGCCGATCTGGGCTGGAACTGCCTGGAGGACGAATGGGAATTCAACCGCCGCGCCGGCTTCACCGACGCCGACGATGATATGGCTGC
>JARRRO010000041.1:0-8047 GCA_037380645.1 Gammaproteobacteria bacterium
GTCTGGACTTCTCCCCCCTGGTGGTCCTCATCCTGCTGCAGCTCACCATCATCCTCGTCGTCCGGCCCCTGCTTCAGTTCGGCTTTTCCCTGTCCGGCTTCCTGCTGTAATGGAAGCGCCGGCGTGTCGCTGGCAGGGACAGGATCTGACCCTGGCCCTGCAGGTCCAGCCCCGGGCCGCACGGGACGAAGTGACTGGCCGGCACGGCGACCGTATCCGGGTCCGGCTGACCGCACCGCCTTTAGAAGGCAAGGCCAACGCGGCACTGATCGAATTCCTGGCCGAGGTTTTTGATGTGCCAAAAAGGTCAGTGACAATCACGGCGGGTCATACATCGAGGCGAAAGACCGTGGTGATTCACGCGCCACAGCGGATCCCGGAATGGCTGCGTGAGTTCAGTGAAGGATAGGAAGCAAGTGGCCCTTGCAGCAAGTTCATACAAGCGCAATTCGTATCCAAACGATCCTGGCATGCAACAAATCAAGGTGTGATTAACCCGACTGGATGCTGGCATTCGCCAGCATGACGGCTTGGCATTAGTGCGCTTTTACTGGTGGCTTGTAACTTTACATGATCGGGTTGCCTTCGATCCGGAAGGGCACGGCCATGGCCTGGCGCGCTATCTCCGGGTCCTGGCAGGCAAGCTTGACGCCTTCCTCGTCCTGGCGGCGGCGTTCCGGATCCGATTCGCTCAGCATGCGCTTGAACTCGGCGGCCTGGGGCGAGGTGAACTCCCGGAACACGCGCCGGCGTTCTTCGGAATAGCGATCCAGCACCGTCTCGGCCATGTCGCCGCGGATCACCGCGGACAGGGCGCGAGCGAGGACATCGGCGTCGACGATGCCGCCGGTCAGGCCCAGCCCGCCGCAGGGATTGCAGACGTGGGCCGCGTCCCCGGCCAGCAACACGCGTTTAACGCGGTAGGTATCGCACGTGCGTTCATGCAGGCGATAGGGCGAGGCGGCGGAGAGTTCATAGCGCCCGCTGCCCGGCAGGATGCGGCCCAGGTGTTCGGGGATGCGCTGCAGGGCTTCCTCCTCGGAGATATCCGAGTCCTCCCCGTAGGTCACCCGCCACAGATTCTCCTTGCCGATCACGGCGAGGACCGCCCAGTCCACCGGGTCCATGTAGAAATTGGCCGGTGCGAAGCCGTGCTCCTCGAACTCGTCGTACCAGATATTGGTAGCGACGAATCGCTCCGGCCAGGTAAAGCCATCGAAGGTCAGCCCCAGGGCCCGGCGTACGCCGCTGCGCGCACCGTCGCAGCCGATGAGCCATTCGCAATGCAGGGTTTCCTCGCCTTCCGGCGTGGCTACCGTGGCGGTGACGCCGCCGGAATCCTGGGCGATGGCCGTCAACCGGGAGTTGAAGCGGACTTCCGTATCCGGCAGCGACAGCAGATGCCGCTGCACGATCTTGGCGAGGACGTCCTGGCCGAAGTGCAGCTGGTAGGCGTAGTCATGGGTGTCCCCCTCTATCTCGGCGCGGTTCAGGCGGCAGCGGGTCCCGGTTTCGGCGACCATCATATGTAAATCGGTGTTGTACACGCCCGCTTTGTGTGCGTCCTCGAGGAGGCCCAGACGGTCCAGGATGCGCAGCGTCGTAGGCAGATAGACGGCCGCCCGCGGGGAGTCGTTGATGCGATCCTCCGCCTCGATAACCGTGACCGGAATACCGCTGCGGGCGAGCCCCAGGGCGGTGATGAACCCCACGGGACCTGCTCCGACCACGACGACTCCCCCCGTATCAGTCATGCTATCCCCCTCATGATATGATGTGTTCCGTTGGCGGTGCTTACTCAGACCGCGGTCCAGCCGGCGTCCGAGGCCCATATCGCGCCGGTGACGTTGGCGGCGTCATCGGAGGCCAGGAACAGCATGACCGCCGCGATGTCCTCCGGTTTCCCGGGCCGTGGCAGCGGTACCATCTCCTTGAATTTTTCCACATGCTCCTCGGTGACCCAGTCAGCAGTCAATGCCGTTTGGGTGTATCCGGGCATGACGCCGTTCACGCGGATGTTCTCGCGGCCGTAAGCCGCCGCCATGGCACGGGTCAGGCCGTAGACCCCGGCCTTGCTGGCGGAATACGCGCTCTGGTCCGGGGCGATGCCGTAGATACCGGCGGGGGAGGTGGTGCACACCACGGCGCCGCCGCCGCTGTCCAGCAGCGCCCCGATACCGTGCTTGCAGGTGAGGAAAATGCCGGTCAGGTTGACGTCGATCATGTGCTGCCAGACTTCCAGGGACAGGCGATCGGCGCGATCATCCTGGCCTACCATGGCGATGCCGGCATTGGCCACGACAATATCCAGGCCGCCCCAGGCATCCTCCGCCTCCCCCACGGCCTCCCGCACCTGGTCCTCTTGGGTGACGTCGGCGACCAGTTGCAGGGCGTCACCTCCTTCCCGGGCGATAGTGGCCGCCGTCTCCTCCAGGCCGGTTTCATCGATGTCGATGAGTCCCACGGCCGCCCCTTCGCGGGCAAACATTTCGGCGGCGGCCCGGCCTATGCCGGAGGCGGCGCCGGTAATGACGGCGCGTTTTCCCTTCAATCGGTCGCTGGGTGTCATTGTTGATCTCCCGTATAAATGGATTTTCCCGCCACGGGCGTTCCGACAGGATAGGACGAGAACGGCTGCGGCGACAACAGTAATGCGCCGGCGCCGGCCGGGGGCGGTTTCAGAGCCTTTCCATAATGGCCCGGGCGGCGTCGATCTCGCCGTCACTGACGAGATGCCCGGGGCCGTCGTAGAAATGTTCCGTCACCACCGCATCCATGGCGCGCAGCACGTCGCGTGTTTCCAAAAGGCGCTGCACGGGGACCTGGGGGTCTTCCCGGGCGCTGCCGACCAGGGCCGGCATGCCGTCAAAACCGCCGGATAGATCCCATCGCGTGCCGGGCGGCCCCATGAGCCCGCCGCTGAAGAGGACGAGGCCGCCGTAGCGGCGGGCGTTGCGCACGGCGTACTCGGCGGCGGCGCAGGCACCCTGGGAAAACCCCAGCAGCACGATGCGCTCTGCCCCCAGGCCGTGTCCCGCCGCCTCGTCCAGCAGCGTGGCAATGCGCTCCAGGGTCCAGGTAAGGGCGGGCTCATTGTTCTCCAGGGGAGCTGTGAAAGCGTCGGGATACCAGGAGTTTTCCTGGGCGGCCGGGGCCAGCCAGGCCAGATCGCCGAAGCCGATACGCCGTCCCACGTCCAGGATGCTCCCGGGGTCGCCGCCGCGGCCGTGCAGGGCGATGACGGCGGCGCGGGCCTGCGGCAATGGCACCCCAAGGTGGTCGACGGGCTGGTCCAGGTGGGGATTGTATGTCATGACAGGTTTTCCGACCCGGCAAGCATCAATAGTCGATGGTCTCCAGGGTAATTACATTATGTAAACAGACCGGGGTCCCGTCCAGGCATTCACGCCGCACCGGGGCCGTCCCTGCCCGCACTCAGTCGGAGAGAAAGTCCCGTATCGCCCGGCGGGCCGCGGCAGACTCATCCAGGATCATGTGGCCGGCTTGATCGAACACGGCCAGCCGCGCATCGGGCAGATGCCGCAGCCACTTCTCGGTCTTACCCACCGGCGTGATTCGATCGTTGCGGCCCCAGACCAGCAGCGTGGGCGCAGTTATGCGCTGCAGCCGGTCCGGCAGCTCCGGGTTCACCGGGCCCTCCGGTGCAAGCCTGGCGTTGGTCTTTGACTCCATCTCCTGCAGGCGCTGCAGGGCCGCAGCCTCGGCCTCGTTGCGCGGCAGATGTGGGTTGAAGACCGCCACGTCATGGGCAAACCAGGACAGTACATCGCCGGGCGGGATCGCGCCCGGGTTTGTGGTGGGGTGGTCCTTGTCGGGCAGGCCTGCCGGTGCCACCAGTACCAGCCGGCGCAGCCGGTCGCCGTGGTCGGCGGCGAACTCGGCCGCCATCCAGCCTCCCAGGGACAAGCCGATGAGATCTACCCGCGTAAGATCCAGGCTGTCGAACAGGGCCAGGTAGTGGCGATGATAGTCGCGCAGGGTGTTGAAACCGGGCGCCGGGCCCGATTCCCCGAAGCCGGGGTGATGGGGCAGGATGATACGGAAATGCGGCGCCCAGTCGCGGGCGAAATCGATGCCGTGGAAGGTGCCGCCGCCGTGCCAGTACACCACCGGCCGGCCGCTGCCGGCGCTGTAGACCACTGTCTTTACACCGTTGACGTCGAGTTCCCTGCGCTCGAACCCTTCCGGCACCCGGATGCGCCATTCCTCGTTATCCACTTTACCCCCGTCTGATTGCCGATTCGTGAACCCGTATCGAATCACCCGGCGCTAGGCAGTCCGGATGATCCGGGATTACCATAACACAACTGCGCCGGTTGAGACCGAGACCGGCGGGACGGACGCCGACGGCCGAGTGCATTTATATGGTCCCTGGTATGCCCGTTAAAAAGCTAAAGTTACGGAGGGCACAGAATAAAAAATGGTGATTAGTAAGTCGTGAACGCCGCCGATATTGTCGGCGCCCGGTGAATGACACGATTCACGACTTGCTATTCACCATTCACGATTATCTCCGTGATCTCTATGGCAGAATTAGTGGTGAATGACAGCTTTATGGCTACGGAGTGATTCCATGAAACTGGAAGAGATTCTCAACTATTATCTTGTGACCGAGGACATCGCCAGCTCCGGCCAGCCCGGCGCCGATCAGTTCGCCGCCATCGCTGGCGCCGGCTTCGAGGCCGTCGTCAACCTGGCCCTGCCCGACAGCCGCGGCGCCCTGCCCGGGGAGGGGAAGATAGTCACGGCCCTGGGGATGACCTACTTCCACATTCCGGTAAGCTGGGAGGCGCCCAGAGTGGAGGACGCGGAGCTGTTCTTCAATGTGATGCAGGCGCTTAAAGGCAGGCGCGTCTGGGTCCATTGCGCCATGAATATGCGAGTCTCGTGCTTTCTGTATCTCTACCGCCGGCACGTTCTGGGGGAACCGGAAGCGGAGGCCGCCAGGCCGATGCGGGAGATCTGGCAGCCGCAGGGCGCGTGGTGCGAGTTGATCGAGGAGGTGGAGCGGAAATTCCCGGGCTGAACCGCCAGGTGGCTTATACCGCCGTCTCGCCGCCCCCCTTGGGGCCGACGCGTTTGCTCCAGTGCTCGGCTGGGGCGTCCTGCTTCCCGTCGCCGGAGGCGGGAAACGGGTCGGGGCTGGACCGGTAGCGACGCTTCAGGGCCGTGCCCACCACCTTGATGCGCGGGTCGGGTTCAAAACCGGAGATCACCTCCCGGTTGATCTCCATGTCCAGCAGGACCTCGATCTCCTCCAGGAGCGCCATCTCGTCCGCGGCCACCAGGGATACGGCCTCGCCGATGCGCCCCGCGCGGCCGGTGCGGCCGATGCGGTGAACGTAATTTTCTACTTCCTCCGGCAATTCGTAGTTCACCACGTAGGGCAGATCCTCGATGTCCAGCCCGCGTGAGGCCACATCGGTGGCCACCAGGACGCGCAGCTTGCCCTTCTTGAAGTCGGCCAGGGCGCGGGTGCGCTGCCCCTGGTTCTTGTCGCCGTGGATGGGCGCCGCCTGGATGCCGGCCTTGTTCAGCCACTGTGCCAGGCGGTCCACGCTCTGTTTCATGTTGACGAAGATCAGTACCTGCGGCCAGTCGTGGGTCTTGATCAGCTTGATCAGCAGTTCCCGTTTCCGCGACCGGTCCACGGGATGCACGGTATGTACCACGCCCTCCGCTGCGGAGTTGCGCCGCGCGATTTGAATGCGCTGGGGGTCGTTCAGAAAGCTGGCGGCCAGGCGCTCAATATCCGGGGAGAAGGTTGCCGAAAACAACAGATTCTGCCGCCTGGCCGGCATCAGCGCAATGATGCGCCGGATGTCCTGGATGAATCCCATATCCAGCATGCGATCGGCCTCGTCCAGCACCAGGTATTCGACGGCGGACAGGTCGACGTTCTTCTGGCCGGCGTGGTCCAGCAGCCTGCCCGGGGTGGCGACGACGATATCGACGCCCTTGCGCAGCTGATCGATCTGCGGTTTCAGCTTGACCCCGCCGTAGACAATGGCGGTGCGCAGCGGCAGGTGGCGGCTGTAGGCCTTGACGCTGTCGCCCACCTGGGCGGTGAGTTCCCGGGTGGGGGTAAGTATCAGCACACGCGGCTGCCGGTGTTTGCCGGCGTGCGGCCGCGACTGGAGCAGGTGCAGCAGCGGCAGGGCGAAGCCGGCCGTCTTGCCGGTGCCGGTCTGCGCGCCCACCATGACGTCATCGCCGGCCAGGATGGTGGGGATGGCGCGTTGCTGCACGGGCGTGGGTTCCGTATAGCCTTCTTCGGCTACGGCACGGAGGATTTCGGGGGAAAGATCAAAACTCTCAAAAGACATAACGACGATTACCTGGGGATAGTCCGGGGCCGGGCGGGGCCCGGTGCAAACCGGCTGAACAAAAACGGGTTGACCTCGCTGGTTATTAAGACAAAAACCGATTTCAAGGGGTTGGTGCGGCTGAGTATCTGGATCGCATAATAGCACTATTTTACGCAATATGTGTACCTTCGACGCGCGTCCGGCGCGCCGGTTCCGGCGCCCTGAACTCCCCGCGCCGGGTTGGAGAACGGGCCGGTTTAGCCGGGAATATGATGTTTACCGATGATGTGCACCGTCGTCGCCCGCGGCAGTGGATCTCCTTCCACCTCGTGGAACCGCACCTCGCTGCCGGCGTCGAGGCGATCGAAACCGTCGATGACGGCGTTCCTGTGGAAATACACCTCCCGCCCGTCGGGCGTCCGGATGGTCCCGGATTCCCCGTCCGGATTGATCTGCGCCACCACGCCGTGGCTGGGCGCCGCATGGTTCTTTACCTGTCCGCGGCGCACCCGGCTGTAGTCCTCCAGCTGGCGCTTGGCGGCGTCGAAGGCGTCCCGGATCACCACGTAGGCGTCCTCGTGGGCCTTGTTGTCGTGTTGATCATGGCTTACGACGATTTCCTTTTCGGGGACGGACAACTTGATGTGGACGCTGTAAAGATTGCCCTGATGATGGCGCTGGTGGCTTGCCCCGATGACGACACGGCAGCTGACGACGTCGGGATACATCTGTTCCAGTTTTTGCACCTTGCTGAGGACGTCCTTTTCAATCGCATCGGAATGTTGCAATCCCTTAAAGCTGATCTGCACCGGTGTCTTCATAAAGCCTCTCCGCGTTGTCTATATAAAAAGCATAAATCGCCGGCCGCGGGCGACTTTGATCTGGATCACCAAAGGCGTTTTTCCCGGTCCGGGCAAAGTATGACAGGACACCGGCGATCAGGTCGGGTCATCGTATTCGATGATGAGGGGGGCGTGGTCGGAAAAACGCTGATCCTTGTAGATATCCGCCCTGCGGATGCTGTGCCTGAGGCCGGGAGTCACCACCTGATAGTCGATGCGCCATCCCACGTTCTTGTCCCAGGCCCGGCCACGGTGCGACCACCAGGTGTATTGTTCGGGCTCCTCGTTGACCACCCGAAAGGCATCCACCATCCCCACTTTGTCGAAGAGGGTGTCCAGCCAGGCCCGCTCTTCGGGGAGGAAGCCGGAGTTTTTCTGGTTGCTGCGCCAGTTCTTGAGATCGATCTCCTTGTGGGCGATGTTCCAGTCGCCGCAGATGATGTATTCACGCTGATGCCGGCGCATCTTTTTCAGAACCTCCAGAAACCTGTCCATGAAGTCATACTTGATCATCTGGCGTTCATCGCCGGATGTCCCGGAAGGCAGGTACAGCGAAACGACGCTGAGCCGGCCGAAGTCTGCCCGCAGGTAGCGCCCCTCCTCGTCGGCGTGTGACCAGCCAAGCCTGTCGTGCACCCGGTCCGGCTGGCGGCGCGAATACAGGCCGACGCCGCTGTAACCTTTTTTCTGCGCATCGTTGAAATAGGAGTAATAACCCTCCGGGGCCAGCATCTCGTCGCTCAACTGGTAGCGCTGTGCCCTGGTCTCCTGCAGGCAGATCACATCGGCGTCCTGTGCGTGCATCCACTCGAAGAAGCCCTTGCGGTGGGCGGCGCGGATGCCGTTCAGGTTAACTGTGATGATCTTCACGGTTTT
>JARRRO010000042.1:0-7999 GCA_037380645.1 Gammaproteobacteria bacterium
AACGCGGCAGACCACGGCGCCGGGTTCCTGCTTCGGATGACCATCGTAGAACATGTCGCGAGTGACAAGATCGCCGGTCTCCACCACGCACAGGGCCCGGGTGGTGGGTATCCCCAAGTGATGCATGGCCTCACTGCACAGAAACTCGCGGATGGAGGAGCGCAGCACCGCCATACCGTCCGCCGTTCGGGAGTAGGGCGTCTCGCCGGCCCCTTTCAACTGCAAGGTATAACGTTTGTCGTTCGCGGTGGCGACCTCGCCCAGGTTGTTAGCGCGGCCGTCGCCCAGCTGCCCCGCCCAGTTGCCGAACTGGTGGCCGCCGTAGCACATGGCGTAGGGCTCCATGCCGGGCAGGAGTTCGTTGCCGGCGAAGATCCGGGTGAAGGCTTCGGTTTCACAGGCCTCCGGGGACAGGCCCAGCGTCTTCGCGACTTCCCTGGAGTAGGCCACCAGCCGCGGCCTTGATGCATTGGCCGGCGTCACGCGCGAGTAGCAGGCGCCCCTTACCTGCCGGCGCCGGTTCTCCGTCTCCGGATCGGCGGGCAGTTCCCGCACGAAGCGGTTGTCGAAGCGCAGGCCGTCGAGGGCGAGGGGTTTGAGCCGGGCGTTCACAAGGAGGATCCGTCACACATTATATATGGTCAGTGTACCAGCAATTGCCGCATGTCATACACAGCTAGCAATAAATCGAGGCGATATACCGGCAAATGTGTGGATGCCTGCTATCCAAACTTGCCTTTTCAGGTGAAGGGGTGTTTAGTTAAAGAATGGCCAGGAGCGACAAGAGCGAGATACGGATCCGGCTGGAAAACACGGCGCTGATCGTTTTCGGCGCAGTTCTGGTCGTCAGCATGATTGTGCTCTACCGGGGCGGGATAGCCTGGTTTTCCGACATCCCCTGGTCAAAGGTGACGGTATTGAAGTGGGTCGCCATTGGCCTTGTCTCCGCCGTGGGCCTGGTGCTGCAGTATTACCTGCTGCTGTTGTTGCGCTACAGCATCCTCAGACACCTCCTGTGGCTGCTGCCGGTGATCTGGCTCGTCCACAACGGGCTGATAGTCATCCAGCGTTTCATCGAGGGCGAGTACCATCAGGCGCTGACCGGCTGGATCCCCATCACCGATCTGGTCGGCTGGTTTTTGAGCGCGCTGTACCTGCCGCTGCTGGTGGCCGGCGGGGCGGTGACGGCGATCGCGGATTCCGCCGGCTACACCCTGTCCGCGGCCTGCCAGTATGCCCACGCGACCCTGAATGTCGCCGGCATCTCCGGCTGGGATATGATCACGCACCTGGGCAAGGTTTTCGACGTCTTCCGCCATCTGGTTTCCGATTCCTTTATCCAGCAGATCTCCTCCAAGTACGCGGAGAGCCGGCCGTTCATGGACTTCGGTCCGGAAGGACTGTTCCGTGTGCCGCACTGGTTATTCAACATCGGCTACGCTTTTGTTTGTATCATTGTGTGACTGATAGTCACAAGATGCAGGCTACAAGTAAATGGTGAATCGTGAATCGTGAGTAGTGGATTGTGAAATGTTGTCATCTCGACCAAAGAGAGAGATCTTTTAAACCAGCAACAATCTATAAGAAAGACTTTTTCTGCTGGATTCTGGCCCCTGGATTACAACATTCCAGGGCAGGGCCCGCCGGAATGACGGATGGACAGTTACAAGTAACAAGTCACAAGGCGAGAGCTACAAGTAAATGGTGAATCGTAAGTCGTGAATCGTGAGTAGTGGATCGTGAAATGTTGTCATTTCGACCGAAGGGAGAAATCTTTTAAACCAGCAGCAATCTATAAGGAAGAATTTTTCTACTGGATTCTGGCGTCCGCCAGAATGACGATAAGGATAGAAGTAGGGTGAGTTAGCGCCTCGTAATACAGCGTGTTAAGTTCACCATTAATGTGATGTTATTCCGCGTATAAATCTGTCATTTAGATTGCGAAGAGAAATCTTTGTGTGAGGAATGTCTCCCTTCCGTCTGTGATACCTTTGATGGAGTTCTCATTTACGCTTCACTTCCCCTTCAGAATGTCAAGTCCGTCACCTCTGCTAACAGAGAGTTCTTTTTTGTCAAGGCGGTTTTTCAATTTTATCCCTATCACAGTTTATAAAGCGCCGGTTGCAAACTTCGGCACGCAGGCTTATTGTCATTGTATGTACAATGGTTTGCGAACCAAGATGCAGAAATGGAAACCCTTCCAGACTATCTGCGGCCGGGCTTATTGATCGTATCCATCGGCCTCAACCCTTCACCTGTCTCCGTCAAGGCAGGTTACTACTTCGCGAATCCCCGTAACCGTTTCTGGAAAGCCCTGAATGCCTCGCGTCTGGTGGACGAGACGCTGGAACCGAGCGCAGAAGCCATGGAGCGCCTGCTGGTCAGGTACCAGATCGGCTTCACCGACCTGGTCAAGCGGCCCACCCGCATGGGCAAGGAGCTGCGCGCCGCCGATTATCGCGAGGGGGCACGGGTTCTGCAGGAGAAACTGCTGGAATACCGGCCGCGGACGGCCTGGTTTCACGGCCAGGGGACCTACCAGCAGTACCTCAAGTACGCGGAGGGGGTGGAGCAGAAAGTCAGTCCGGGAGTACAGAAACGGCACATCGGCGGGACGGAGGTGTTCGTCACGCCCAATCCCAGTCCCGCCAACGCGCGCTATTCCCTGAACGATCTGGTTGGTTTCTACAACGACATGGTCAGCTACAGGATCCGCGAAGCTTTCGGGCTGGGGGCGGAGAGGAGGCGCAATGGACAGACTGGCGACTCCACTTTCACGTAACAGTCTGATTTATCAGGCGCAGCGGTTCATGCCGCAGCGGCGGCGGGAGCGTCTTTCGGAGCGGCCGGAGGACCAAAACCGGGCTGAAAATGAAACGTTTGTCTTGCGTGCATGTTTTGCTACGATGGTTGGTGAAGTGTTAACGCAAAGTTGTAGGTGGTATATGAACGCGTTACCCGCAGTGCCAATGCTGAATGGAATGCACCTGCGGCTGGCTGTAGCCAGTGCGAGCACAGACGTTGTTCAACGTTTCTCGCCAGGTGTTGTTCCTTCCGCGCCGTCCTTGCGCCAGGCGCCGCTTCGCGCCCGCACGCCACATGGAACCTGCCTTGTTCCCCCGGGTCTCTAAAGTGATATACGACGGACCTTCGTCCGCCCGAAGAGGACGCGTATCCCTGTTGCAGGTGCATCGGGGGATGCCGCTGCTGTTCAACTGCATTGATCGTGTCTCAGGAGGCTGAAAATGTCCAAAAGCGATAACGGCAAAGAAAACGAGGAAAAGCAAAGCCAGTTCGTCAGTTCGCTGACGGACTACGCCAAGGAACAGCAGGCACTGCACTGGAAAGGAACGCTGGGTGATTTCCTCAACGATATTTATCCGAAAGACCCGGTAAGACTGGCGCGCACCAGCCACCAGTACATCTGGGACATGATGCAGTGGTTCGGGACCGAGACCTCGGACGAAGGCGACGAGGTAACCAGCTTCAAGCTGTTCTCGGCGGACCTCTACGGCATCGACGAACCGCTGGAGCGTTTCGCCAACTATTTCAAGGCCGCCAGCGAGGGCTCGGAGGTCGGCCGGCGCCTGCTGCTGCTGCTGGGTCCGCCCTCCGGCGGGAAGTCCAGCCTGGTGACCATCATCAAGCGCGGCCTCGAGGCCTACAGCAACAGCGATGAAGGCGCCATCTACGCCGTCAAGGAAAGCCCGGTCCACGAAAACCCCCTGAATCTCATCCCCCACTCCAAACGTACCGAGTTCCGTGAGGCCTACGGCGTTGACATCGAGGGCGCCCCCACGCCCTACGTGGAGCACCTGCTGCAGGAAAGCTACGGCGGCGACATCATGAAGGTGCCGGTGGAGCGCATCTTCCTCAGCGAAGCCTCGCGCGTCGGCGTAGGCACCTACGCGCCGCACGATCCCAACACCGCCGACATCGCCGACCTGGTGGGATCAGTGGATCTGTCCAAGGTGGCCCACTACGGCGATGAGGGCGATCCGCGCGCCTGGTCCTGGTCCGGCTCGGTGTACGCCGCCAGCCGCGGCATGCTGGAGATGATCGAGGTGCTCAAGGTCAAGCGCGAGTTCCTGTACATCCTGCTGACCCTGACCCAGGAGAAGAACGTCAAGGTCTCGCGCTTCCCGCTGATCCACCTGGACGAGAGCATCATCGCCCATACCAACATGGCAGAGTTCCGCCGCTTCCTGCAGGAGAAGGAGAACGAGGCCCTGCTGGATCGCATGGTCATCGTGCAGGTGCCGTATACACTGCGCTACCACGACGAGGCCCGCATCTACCGCAAACTGTCCTCGGTGACGCCCACCTTCCGCGAGGTGCACCTGGACCCGCACGCCCTCAACGTCGCGGCCATATTCGCGGTGCTGACCCGGCTGTCCCCCTCGGAGCGCGCCGATCTGGATCTGGCCAAGAAGGTGCGCATCTATGCCGGCGACGACGTGGAGGGGATCTCGCCCCAGGAGGCCGAGAAGATCCGCGGCGAATCCCCCGACGAGGGCATGGAAGGGGTGAGCCCGCGCTTCGTGATCAACGCCCTGGCCGGCGCCATCAGCCGCAGCCCGCGCCGCACTCTCACCGCCATGGACGTGCTGCTGTCCCTGAAAGACGGTATCGATGCCGACGCCCGCATGGACGCGCGCATGAAGAAGCAGTGGAAGGACTTCCTGGTTACCGCACGCAAGGAGTTTTACAACCGCTGGGTCAAGCAGGACGTGCACAAGGCCCTGTTCGTGTCCTTCGAGAACGAGGCCCAGGACCTCTTGCACAAGTACCTGGACGAAGTGGAGGCGGTGCTGGAGAACGAGAGGATCACCGATCCCATTACCGGCGAGGAGCGCGATCCCGACGAACGCTTCCTGCGTTCGGTGGAGGAGAAGATCCGCATTTCCGATTCCGGCAAGGAGAGCTTCCGCCAGGAGGTGGTGCGCAAGGCCATGGGCGCCTACAAGCGCGGCGAGAAATTCAACCTGGACAGCCACTCGCGGCTGCGCGAGGCCATCGAGCAATACCTGTTCGAGGAGCGCCGCGACGTGCTGCGCCTGGTCACCTCCAGCGCCCGTCCGGACGAGGAGGCCCGCAAGAAGATCTCCGCGGTGGAGGACCGCCTCATCTCCGATTACGGCTACAACGAGCACAGCGCCCGCGAGGCTCTCAACTACGTGACCACGCTACTGTCGCAGGAGTAACCCCCATGAGCGACGCGAGCCGGCCGGCCGGGGGCGAAGGCGGTCACCGCTGGTACGACCTGTTCTCCCGCGGCGCCCGCGACTGGCTGCGCCATAACGCCAAGCTGCGGGAGGAGGTGCGCGAACAGCTCCCGGACCTGATCTCCCGCTCCGACGTCCTCAGCCGCCCCGGCGATCGCACCATGCGCATCCCCGTGCGCTTCCTGGAACACTATCGCTTCCGCCTCCGGGAGGAGGAGCACCCCCAGGGCGTCGGCCAGGGCGATGCCCAGCCGGGCGATATCCTGCGCCGCGGCGGCAAGGACGAGGGCGAGGGCGCCACCGAGGGCGGCAGCGGCAGCGGCGAACTGCGCTTCGTGTTTGAATTCAACATGGAAGACATCGTCGACTGGATCTGGGAGGAACTGAAGCTGCCGGATCTGGAGCCCCGCAGCCCCGGCAACCTGGTGGACGAGGAAGTGATCCGCGAGGGCTGGGACCGGCGCGGCCCGCGCGCCCGCCTGGACCGCCGTCGCACCATGCGCGAGGCCATCAAGCGCCGCGCCTCCCAGGAGGGCGGCGGTGATGCCTTCACCGACGATGACCTGCGCTATCGCCAGCTCGCCCGCCGCAAACATCCCGCCACCCAGGCGGTGGTGGTGTTCATCCTGGACGTCTCCGCCAGCATGGATGAGGGCCGGCGCAAGCTGGCCAAGAGCTTCTTCTTCTGGGTGGTGCACGGCCTGCGCCGCCAGTACGGCCAGGTGGACACGGTGTTCGTGGCCCACACCAACCAGGCCTGGGAATTCACCGAGGAGGAATTCTTCCAGGTCTCAGCCACCGGCGGCACCGTCGCCTCCACTGCCTTCCGGCTGGCCCACGAGATCCTGACCACGCGCTTTTCCCCGGAGCGCTACAACCCCTACATCTTCTATGCTTCCGACGGCGACAACTTCGGCGACGATCGCCAGGAGGTGCAGAACCGGCTCACCGAGCTGGCACGGCTGGTCAATTTCATGGGCTTCGTGGAGACGCCGCAGAATCACCTGGAGAGTGGCCGCTCCGAGATCGGCCGGCTGTTCCGCTCCCTGTCCTCCCGAGACTTTCCCGTGGGCAGTTATACCGTGCACGAACATGACGACATCTGGGAGGCGATCCGGGCCTTCTTTACCCACGAGGCGGGACAGGCGGCGTGATGGCTGGTTTCATGACTCTTTTGGGCCGCGTTGCCATTGCCTGCCCTGGCTGCGTTCAAGGGTACAAGGAAGAATTTGTCTACTGGACTCCGGCGTGCGCCGGAATGACGGTAATGATATGTCAGGAGTAAACCGTGGATGCCGGTAACGAGGTAAGCCATGCACGCACACGCTAACGGCAACGGCCAACTGGCGGAATACCGCCCCAGGCTGGAGGCCCTGGCCCGGGAGCTGGGCCTGGACTACTATCCCGTGGAATACGAGCTGGTGCCGGACACCTTCATGATGGAGGTGGCCGTGTACGGGCTGCCGGTGCGCATGCCGCACTGGTCCTTCGGCGTGCGCTACATCTATCAGTACGTCCAGCACCGCATGGGGGCTTCGAAGATCTTCGAGGTGGTATTTCCCGGTAACCCCAACCGGGCCTATCTGCAGAACAGCAACGCCCTGTCCGACAATACCCTGGTCACCGCCCACGTCCTCGGCCACGCCGATTTCTCTTGTAACAACGAGCTGTTCGTGCGCATGCAGAATGAAGTGGGCTATCGCATCGTCGAGCAGGCCGCCGCCCGCGCCCACCGCATCGAGGACGCCATCCGGGAGTATGGCGAGGAGCACGTGGAGCAGGTCCTGGACGCGGCCCTGTCCCTGGAGCAGTGCGTCGACATCACCCGGCCGCTGAACCGGGAGGATTATCCGGAATTCGTCCGCAATCCTGAATATAATCCGCCTCCGCGCCCGGGTTTCGAGACCCGCTTCAAGACCCTGCCCGGCGAGGATGGCGCGGAGACGCCGCGGGAGGAGGCCGTGCGTGCCCCGGTGCCACCCTACCCGGAGCCCGATCTGCTCTGGTTCATCGCCCGCTACGCCCCGGACATGGAGCCGTGGGAGCGGGACATCTTCCTGGCCGTGCGCGAGGAGTCGTATTATTTCTATCCGGTGTTCGCCTGCAACATCATGAACGAGGGCTGGGCCAGCTTCTGGCACGCCCGCCTGCTGCGTGAGGCAGATTTCCTGCCCCACGACCTCTACGTCGACGCCATCAAGTCCCATTCCGACGTGGTCCGTCCCTATGCCGGCGGCGGGGGCGTGGCCCTGGCCATCAATCCCTACCACCTGGGTTTCCGGATCTGGGAGCACATCGTCGAGGAACAGGGCCTGGACGCGGCCTTCCGCGTCCGTGCCGAGGAGGACGATTTCGGTTTCATCCGCAACCACCTGAGTGAAGACCTGGCTGAGGAGCTGAAACTGTTCACCCACGTGCGCACGCGTTCGGCGGGGACCGGTGAGGAGCATTACCGCGTGCAGGACGCCGACATCCACGAACTGCGCGAGGCGATCCTGGCGCCGAAGTTCAATTACGGCGCCCCCCGGGTGAAGGTGCGGGAGATGGGCCACGACGGCAGCCTGATCCTGGAGCATGACGCCGGCACCGACGGCCGCGGCCTGGATCTGGGCCGGGCGCGAAAGGTGATGGAATACCTCTACAGCGTCTGGCGCCGCCCCCTGTCCCTGGTCACCTGGGACGAGGAAGGGGCGTCCAAGGTGCTGGAATACCCGGAAGAATAGCAACAAGCCACAAGTGAGTAGCAGTAGTGAATCGTTAGTCGTGAATCGTGG
>JARRRO010000043.1:0-14620 GCA_037380645.1 Gammaproteobacteria bacterium
ACCAGGTCATAAAGTATGTCCCCCCCGCCGACAAGGCGAGCCCCGTCAGCAGCAGGTACCTTGTGTCAACGCGCCCAATGAGACGGGACACCAGAAACATACTGAGCGCCGATCCGAGGCCGCGCGGCGCCATCACCAGCCCCGTTGTCTCCGCCGGATAGTTCAGCAACTGCTCGAGCATTATCGGCTGCAGGACAATGGTCCCGAATAAACCCAGACCGAACAGGGTGATCATGGCACACGAGGCCGCCAGATTCCTGTCCCTGAGCAGGTTAATCTGCGCCACGCTGTCCTCCCGGTTCCACGAACGTACGATGAATCCTATCAGCGAGACGGCGCTGATAAGGGCAAGCAGCAGAATGAAATTGGACTGGAACCAGTTCTCCTGGTTGCCCCGGTCCAGAACCAGCTGCAGCGTCCCGATACCGAGCGCCATCAGCAGTGCCCCCCACCAGTCGGCTTGGACATGACGGGCGTCCCCGCCACGCAGCAGCCGCGAGACCATGAATATGTTGATCGCTCCTACCGGGACATTGATGTAAAAAACCCATCGCCAGCTCAGGTGCTGCGTGATGTAACCGCCCAGCGTCGGCCCCAGCACCGGCCCGAGCATAATCCCGATCCCCCAAAAGGCCATCGCCTTGCCCCGCTCCCCGGCGGGAAATGCGTCCACCATGACTGCCTGGGACAGGGGGATCACCGGTGCGCCGAACGCTCCCTGGAGGGCGCGAAAGACCACCATCTCGCCCAATGAATGGGCCTGGCCGCACAGGGCCGAAGTGATGACGAAACCGGTGATGCTGATCAGCATTAGCCGCTTGCGGCCCAGCAAGGTGGCAAGGAAACCCGCCAGGGGAATAAAAATCGCATTGGCGACGATATAGGTGGTCAACACCCAGGTCACCTGATCCGAGGTGGCCCCCAGGGCACCCATCATATGCGGCAACGTTACATTGACGATGGTCATATCCAGGATGACCATCACCGTGGTCAGCATCACTGCAATGCTGATCAGCCAGCGCGGCGACTTCTGTTCCTCCTCAGTCATTAGACTGTCCCTTTCCCGTGGTGTCCACCGTCACATTGGCGGTGGCGCCGATGCGCAGCGGCCGACCGGGATGCTTATCGTCGATGGTTATTTTGACCGGGAAGCGCTGGGTGATTTTGACCCAGTTGCCCGTGGCGTTTTCCGGAGGCAGGAGAGAAAACGCCACGCCGCTGGCCGGGGAGACCGAATCCACCGTGCCGTGATATGTCACGCCCGGATACATATCGACAGAGATGGTGACCGGCTCCCCGGGCCGGATCCGGTCCAGGTCCGTCTCCTTGAAATTGGCCGATATCCAGAACGAATTGTCTTCCACCAGCGGAAACAGCGCCTGGCCCTGATTGACGATGTCCGCCGGCCGCACGCTGATTTTACCCAGGACGCCGGACACCGGCGCGACGATACGGGTATAGGACAAATCCAGGCGGGCCTTTTCCACCGCCGCCCGGGCCACTCTCACCGAGGCCTCCGACCCTGCCGCCGCCTGTTCCCGGATCGCCTTCTTCAGATCTGCCTGGGCCTGCAGCAGCGCGGCATGCGCGCTGTCGCGCGCAGTCACGGCGTCGTCGAGGGATGATTTGGAGACAGCATGCTGGCTGAACAGCCGCTGCATGCGTTTGGCATTGTCATCGGCATTTTTCAACTGTGCCTTGCGCTGGTCCACCAGCGCCTGTGCCGCCTTGACGGAGGAGGAGGCAGCCTGTAATTGCTCGCGTGCCAGCTTCAGGTTTGCCTGGGCATGGTCAAGGTCGACCTGGAAAGGCGCGGGGTCGAGCTGCACCAGCAGCTCACCCTTTTTGACATGCTCGTGGTCGTGGACGGGCAGCCGGGTTATCCGGCCGCCGACGCGCGGAGCGATGCGCACCACATTACCCGCCACGTAGGCATCCGAAGTCGACGGGTATTCTATGGTATGGCGCCAGTAAAAATACGCCCCAACGGCCAGGCATACGAGGACGAGCGCAGCAATTATCCATTTTGCGTATTTCAGACGAGCCGGCCTTTCCATCGAGCGTCCATGTTACGGTTCCTTACAACTAATATTTGACTAGGCTTACAGCCATATTAACGGAGAGATCAGCCCTATGGCTGATCCAGATCAATTCGAGCCGCGCCCAGGAAAAAGAGGCGAAGGAAAACAGGAAAACGGAGATAGATTTGCTTTCTACTGCGGATCGGCCCGGTGCACTAATGTCCGGCGCGAAGGGATCGTGCCGCCGTTGCCGCCTGGGTGATCGGAGGATTTTGTACCTCGACAGGGGCCCATGCTGGCGAGCCTTGGCCCCGGCCTCCCCGTCAAGGTTAGTGCGTTCTCGTCGTTCTATCCTTCGGTGAAGGCTCCGTGAGTGAATCAATCAACACTGACACCTTTGATTTACCACGGCTTATATTTTCGACGACACTAGCTCCCAGAATTCTTCGCGTCGATTGGTTCGCGGGAAAGGTTCATCGGGTACGGGCACGCCAAGGAATTCACAGAGCGGCTCCCACCCTTCCTTCACTTCATAGATAAGCAGTTGACTGGCTGGTATCGTTTTCTTGACCGCTTCATTATGAGCGACAAAGGCCTTCATCAGACCTTCACGGTCAAGGCCGCCTGGAAACCCTGTCTCGCTGACAATGCCATTGACCATTTCCAGCCACGATTCCATCTCCGGTGGCGCTTGATCTCTTTCATCAAGCAACTTATAGATCGTTGCACTAAAACTGTCCGCCCAGCTTTCCGGGCTTCGATGCGTCAACACGAACCTGGCCGATGGGTAGGCCTTGATCAATTCCCGAAAAAATGCCGCCGTGGGCCAGTCAACCGCACTTTTGTAGCCGTCGTAGATCGCCTGCCAGTCGGGGTTTCCATTCAATGCCGCGGACCCGAGGGGCACTTGTACAGACAATTTGTCAACCACCTCCTCCATGTGGTGGCATGGCCCCAGTCCGAGTTGATTGATGGCGAGCCTGAGCGAGTACGTGCCGGTACGACCGACGCCGGCGCCGATGATCTGCATGGTCATTGGTCACTTCCCCCGTATAAATCGAACACTTAGGCCCCGGTGCCCGCATCACTCCAAGGCCGACGACATTCAAACCGGCCGCCGAGGCGAATATAGACGAAAGGGCTCCGCTGGACAACTGCAAGCTATATCCGGCAGCGAGACACAGATCAGTGGTGTTTTATGAGTACAGAACCAACCCGGGTAAGGGCCTGCCCGGGTGAGCAGGGATCCCTGAAAATGCCAACTATTCGGCATTAATACGGCCGGGAAACGCGTCTACTGCCGGTATTCTTTCTTATACTTTAATAATATACCCAACGAAACAACCATTTACGAGATGGGATACCTGTTTCAAGCGAGTCCCTATTGCTATGACAACCTCGGAAATCATCAAGATATTGGCCAGGCGGCTGGGAATCACCCAGGTCGCCGCCCGGGCGGTCGTGCATAGAAAGCTGGAGACCCTGACCCACCAGATATATGAGGAAGGAGGCGTCGCCCTGAAGGGCTTCGGCAAGATCACCGTACAAACGGCCAAAGCCCGGCGTAACTATATCCCCGGAAAGAGCAAATACTACCTCATACCCGCGCATAAAAGGGTCAAATTCTCCGCCTATCCCAGCTTCAAGAACCGGTTGAAGGAAGAGGGGGCGGAACAATGAGCGTCGAGCCTACCTATCTGTTTAAAAAACCGACGCCGCCCAAGGCCCCCGTTCTCGATGCGGAAATGATGGCGTTTATCGATACCATCCGCGCAGGCCTGATCCGCGACGGGCAGGTGCAATTGCATCAATTCGGCACCTTCCGCCTGAAATGGGGCAAACCGAGACCCTGGGTTAATCCCAGAACCGGTAAAGCAGGGATGACCGGACCAATACCCCGCGTCACCTTCGCACCGGCCAAGCATCTGCGTGAACTTATCGAACCGTCACCGAAACCGGCGCGTCCCCTGGACGAAGGGCCGGAACGGACCGTCCACATCCCGGCGGCGATCCCGGTCACGCCCGAACTGCAAGAATCGCAATTAAGTGATAACCCGCGTGTGCAAGAACCACCCTCAATAGATATCCCGCTTGAGCAAAAGCCATCCTCAATCGAAATCCCGCTTGAGAAGGAATACGGTGTTGAAGATATAGACGTCGAAAATATAGACGTCGAGACTCTGGACGTCGAGAATCTGGACATTGAGAATCTGGATTTTGCGGTGGCCGAGACGGAGGAAGAAAAACCTGCGAAAAAACGCGTTCGCGGCTGGCAGCTTGCCCTGCTCGCGGCAGTGCCGTTGATTATTATGTTGTTACAGTCGGAGTTCTCCGGCGGTACTGGGACAGAGGCCGCGTCGATTTCACAGCCGACGCCGGTGGTCAGTCAGATACAAAAAGCTGCGCCGCCGCAACACCCTGTTCAGACTGCGAAGCCTGAAAGTCATCCCGATTCCCGGGTTGCAATGCAAACGGAAAGCCCCGTGAATAACGCAGGAGAGAAGGAATTATCGGTTCAGACCGCACCCGCAAAAAGCACGACAGTGGACTCAGCCAGCCAGATGGTTGCGGATCCATCCGTGGCAGCACAAACGCAGGCGCCGCGGCAGGAAGACATTCTCTATCTTGAACCGTCCGTACATGAAGTGGAAAATGGTGACAGTCTCTGGAAACTGGCGGATGAATTCCTCGGCGATCCCTATCTGTGGCCTTACATATACCGGGCCAACAAGGGCAAGCTGTCCGATCCCGACAAGCTGAAGGCCGGAATGTCTCTGGTCATCCCCGGTCTGCAGCGTGAGCCGGAGAAACTGACGGATAACGACAGCGAACATGTCGCCGAAGGCTACTACCAGCTCTACCGGCACTATAAGTCGGAACAGCGAAGAGACGCCTACTTTTACCTGGTAGGCGTACGCCGATTCAATAACGATGTCCTGCAGTCGCACCAGGCAGAGATTGACCCCACGGATTGGGAATGGGCCACTTCAGTCGGGATAAAGGCTATCAAGGACAACCGGGAACACACGTCCGGTAAAGAGGTCGCCGATCTTCGACAGTGACTGTCGAATGTTATCGATCTTTCTTCCCCCTCTGTTTCTCACTTGAGTCAATCGGCACTGACTCTTTAATGCGTCAGGCTCACTCCGCCCTGGCGTCAGCGCCGTGCTCCGAAAGCTGAGCGCCGAACCAGCGGTGTATGGCCGTCAACAGGTGAATATCAGCCGTTCGGAATGTTATTGCGGCGCCCGCCGGGAGCTCCATGTAAGAAACCTTGATATGTGAGGCTCCTGCTTCAAGTTCCTTAAGACCGGGCATGTCTGCACCATGCAGCTTCGCCGGGTCGGAGTAGTCGCCCCGTTGAAACCTTCCGGCCTCGTGCTTGAGATGCTGCCGTATCAGTGACACCTGGCCGGTGTCGCCCGGATCCCTCGCAACGACCTTCTCCACGCCGCCCGACTCGGTCATCCTGAAAATGTGCAAGGTCTTCGATATGTCAAAGGGCATGACGCTGTGAGACATCTGATGCACGCGCTCCTGAGGAGTCTGTGCAAAGACTGAAGAACAGCTTAATGCCAATAGTATCGCGAGCGTCTTCAACACACTGTAACCGCCGCTTGCCGAGAACTTCATAAAAGTCAGTCCAAAGGGTAAAGGGGGTTATGGTATTTGATAGTGATCATCACGTCACGGGTTCTTTTTCTTTAGTCTCCCCACACCTTCCGGGCGACCCGCCCCACCAGCTCCAGCTTGGCCTTTTCCTGGGGGATGGTCATGGTATCGGCAATTTCTCCTGAGGCGAAGCCGCACTGGGGACTGAGCGCCAGGCGTTCCAGGGGCACGATCTTTGACGCCTCGTTGATGCGCCCCACCAGGGCGTCTTCCTTCTCCAGCTTGGCATCCTTGGTAGTCACCAGGCCCAGCACCACGGCCTGGTGATCCCGGGTCTCGGCCAATGGCTCGAAGCCCCCGGCCCGGTCGGAATCGTATTCCAGCAGCAGGGTATTGATGTTGCTCCAGCGCGGGAAGATCTCCCTGGCGATAGCCTCGTAGCCACCCGAGGCCAGGTACATGCCGCGCGGGGCGTTGCCGCGGCACAGGTGGATGCCCGTGGAGATGCCGCTGATCCCCTCGAACACCCGGTTGTCGAATTCGGCGTCGGCGACCAGTTCATGGGCCATGTCGTGGCCGTGCCGCTCGAACGCCTTCCGGTTGTCGGGATCGATATGCCACTGGGCATAGTTGGGGGCGTCCAGCTGGATATAATCGCAGCCCATGGACAGCAGCGGCTCGACGATATGCTCTCGGTAGAAGTCGGCAACGTCAGCGATAAAGTCGTCGGAGGTGGGATAGGCGGCCGTGGAATAATCGGGATGCCAGAAGATGCGGTGCCAGCTGGGGGAGGGAATATTATATTTGGTGCGTACGTGGGCGTGCTTCTTGAGGAACGCATATTCATCGCTGGCGATGTCGCGGTTGAATTTCAGTTTGCTGGTGATGAAGGGCTCCTTGGGCATATGGAACTCCTCCCTGATAGTCTCGCTCGAGACCGGTTTGCCACCGGGCTCCTTCCATAAATCCACCCAGCCGGCATCGGCGTCCAGGAACTCAAAACCGCTGACGGGCGCGTGGAACAGCGGATCGTCGAGCAGCGGGATAAATGCGATCCATGTGTTGCGCCGCATTTCACCGTCAGAGATGGCCTGGATCCCCGCCGCCTCCTGCAGTTCTATGGCCTCTGTGACGGCGCGATCTTCCAGACGATGCAATTCCTCGAGATCGATATCGCCTTCACGCATCTGATCCTTGGCCTTGGTCAGGTAATCGGGACGCAGCAGACTGCCGACGACGTCGGCGCGGGCAATTTTATTAGGCATTGTTATAATCTCTCTGATATAAAGCTTATGTTTAGATTTAGTGTTCCTGGTCAAACCCTCCCTACTCAGAACCGATTGTTACTTGTCTTATGCGGCACTGCAAGACCTGACCTTCTCCTTTAATAACATACTAAATTATCAAGAATATTTTATTCGGCTGAAAAAAGGAAGGATCCATGTTCCACCGTGGCGGTATGGTCGATCCCCCGAATTCCTGACGTGACTGTGTAAGAAACCGGAGTAAAATCCTCCGATAATAACGACCTCAAATGTGGGCGGGAGAAAGACCATGAGTACGGTACGGGTATTGGCGGGGACGCGGAAAGGCGCGTTCATTCTGACATCGGACGCCGGGCGCAAAAAATGGGACATCACCGGCCCGCTGTTCGCGGGCTGGGAGATCTACCACATGAAGGGCTCGCCCGCGGATCCGGATCGGATCTATGTCTCCCAGAGCAACAGCTGGTTCGGCCAGATCATCCAGCGCTCCGGCGACGGCGGCCGCACCTGGCAGACACCGGGTACACCGCCGGGCGAATCACTCACCACCCCGGAGGGCTTCCCCAAGGGGGAGAGCAACAAGTTCGCCTACGACACCTCACCGGAAACCGGCAAGCCCCTGACCACGCACCAGTGGTACGACGGCACGCCCCATCCCTGGGAGTTCAAGCGGGTCTGGCACCTGGAACCCTCGCAGACCGATCCGGACACGGTCTACGCCGGCGTCGAGGACGCCGCCTTGTTCCGGACCGCGGACGGCGGCCGCACCTGGCAGGAACTTGCCGGCCTGCGCGGCCACGGCAGCGCCATGCAATGGACTCCCGGTGCCGGCGGCATGTGCCTGCATACCATTCTCCTGGACCGGGACAACCCGGAACGGATCTACACCGCCGTCTCCGCCGCGGGCGCCTTCCGCAGTGACGATGGCGGCCAAACCTGGAAAACCATCACCAGTGGCCTGTATTCCAAGTACATCCCCAACCCCACCGCCGAGGTCGGCCATTGCGTACACTGCATCGGCATGCATCACTCCCGGCCCGAGGTCCTGTACATGCAGAAACACTGGGACGTCATGCGCATCAAGAGCGACGCGGAACGTTTCCCGGTGGACGGCAAGCTGCGCGTTTACCGCAGCCGCCGGGGCGGCGAGGAGTGGGAGCCGTTAACCAAGGGGCTGCCGCAAAAGCATTGCTACGTCATCGTACTGCGCGACGCCATGTCCGTGGACACGCTGGACGATTGCGGCATCTACTTCGGCACCACCGGCGGCCAGGTTTACTGTTCCCCCGATGGCGGCGATAACTGGCACGCCATCGCCACCCACCTGCCGTCCGTAGTCTCTATCGAGGTACAGACAATTGAGTAAACGGCCGTCATTCCGGCGAAAGCCAGCATCCCCTCCCCCCTTCAGGGGGAAGGTAGGATGGGGGTTACATTTTCCTAGTCTGCGAAACAGATACCACTATTATAAACCGTCATTCCGGCGGGCCCTGCCCTGGATCTGATCCAGGGGCCGGAATCCAGTAGAACAAAGTACCTGCTGAGCAGGCACCTTATATCGAGAACCTAATCGGAACATGGAAATGATCCGTGTCACTCTCCCATACCAATTGCAGGTTCTGGCCAAAGCCGGTGACGAGGTCGAACTCGAAGTGCAACCCCCGATCACAATCGCCGCCGTTCTCGACGCCCTCGAGACCCGCTACCCCATGCTCCGGGGCGCCATCCTCGATCATCAGACTCGCAAACGCCGGCCGCTGATCAGGTTCTTCGCCTGCAGCCGGGACTTCTCCCTCGATCCCCTGGAAACTGCCCTGCCGGAAGAGGTGGCCTCGGGCCGTGAAACTTTCTTTATAGTCGGCGCCATCGCCGGTGGGTGATGACGAGTCTAATTTGATATTCCCGTCACTTTCGATTTATTCTCTAAATACAGAAAAATCAGGGGGAAGATGATGGCAAAAGTAGTCATGGTGCACCAGCTCGGCGGGCCCGGGGTCCTGCAAATAGAGGAGATGGATGTCGGTACGCCCGGGGAAGGCGAGGTCCGCATCCGCGTCCAGACCATCGGGCTAAACCGGGCCGAGGCCATGTTCCGCGCCGGCAAGTATCCGATTCAGCCGGAACTGCCCACCAACATTGGCTATGAAGCCTATGGCGTGATCGAAGAAGTCGGCCCCGGCATCAGCGACTGGAAGGCAGGGGACGCAGTGTGCGTGATGCCGAATTTCCGGCTTGGCACTTATGGCGTCTGGGGAGAAGAGGCCATCGTCCCCGTCACCAGCCTGGTTGAACCGCCCCCGGACCTCTCCCCGGAGGAGTGCGCATCTATCTGGATGCAGTATTTCACCGCCCTTGCCATCATCGAGGGCGGCCAGGCAACCATCGACGATTACGTCGTCATCCGGGCCGCCTCCAGCAGCGTGGGCCTCGCCGCCATACAACTCGCCAACTGGGCCGGCGCCGTGTCCATTGCCGCCACCCGCACCGGCAAAAAGCGCGATGCCCTGCTCAAGAACGGCGCCCAGCACGTCGTCGCCACCGAAGAGCAGGATTATATCGAGGAAATCAAGGGGATTACCAACGGCAAAGGTGCGCGCATCGTCTTCGATCCCGTGGGCGGTCCGTTCGTGGAGAAGCTGGCGGAATCCATGTGCGAGCGGGGGATACTGTTTGTCTACGGGGGCTTAAGCGAGCAGGATACCCCTTATCCCCACTGGCAATCCGCGTTCAAGGGACTGAGCATCCGCGGCTGGATAGCCTCCGAGATCTGGCACCATCCCCATCGCTTCCAGCGGCACAAAAACCTCATCCTGCAGGGCCTGGCGCGCGGAAAGCTCAAACCGGTAATCGCAAAGACTTTCCCCTTCGACCAGATCGCCGAGGCCAACCGTTATCTCGAGTCAAGCTTCAGTTAGCGGGGGAAAGAGAATTCTTACTCTGACCCTGCATCCATAAAAGCGTGGTCCGTCCTCTATTTAAAAATAGAGATCTATCACATGATTAGGAAGCATCATTTTTCCGCCACATTTTTCCCCTGACACGCCATTTTTCCACCCGCCCCCTGCCACACCGGTCTCCTGTAATAGTCCCTGACAACAACTACCAGGGAGACTGTTATGTGGGGACGATCCCGGGCACCTAAACGCCTGCCGCCGATGCGGCGCCGGCCGGTAAAGCGGCGCATCTGGCGGCAGTTCCTGATGTTTCTCACCCTCAGCCTGGTGCTGGCCGGGCTGGCATTCGGCTGGCGGGTTGCCCATGCCGCCGGCGGGACCAGCGCGGACGATGCGGGCGCCGGTGAGCTGCTGCTGAAATCCGGGGCCGGTGCTTTCCATGACGCCGTCATGCTGAAAAGCAGCGCCGATTTCCGGATCAGCGGCATGATCGCCACGGTGGATGTCACCCAGTCATTCCGCAATAACAGCGCCAACTGGAGCGAGGCCGTCTATGTGTTTCCTCTCCCGGAACAGGCTGCGGTCAGGGCCATGCGTATCCGTGTCGGTGAACGGGTCATTGTGGGCGAGATACATGAACGTGGCCGGGCAAAGATGATCTATCAGACGGCAAAAAAGCAGGGCAGGAAGGCCGGCCTGGTGGAACAGGAACGCCCGAACATGTTCACGACATCTGTCGCCAACATCCCGCCGCATGGGACCGTCATCGTCGAGCTGCAGTACGTGCAGACCGTGCGCTACGATGCCGGCGCATTCAGCCTGCGCTTTCCGATGACCATCACGCCGCGCTACATACCCGGCGATCCGCTCACCGCAGGGAATGCAGAACGCGCTTATTCAATCGCGGGCGACGGCTGGGCCTATGCCACCGACCAGGTCCCCGATGCTGCGCGCATTACGCCGTTTCAGAATCCGGTTCCGGCCGATGACAGCCACGTCATCAACCCGATAACCATCACGGCTGAACTGGATCCCGGCCTGACGCTCGCCAAAGTGGACAGTCCCTCGCACGCCATAGAGGTAAACGAAAAGAAGGGCATATACCGGATCCGCCTGGCCAAAGGCCGCGTATCCATGAGCAAGGATTTCGAGCTGCGCTGGCGCCCCGTAGCCGGCCATGCGCCCCAGGCGGCGCTGTTCACCGAAACCGTCGACAGCAGGCATTACGCCCTGCTGATGCTGGTACCACCGGCAAAAACGGACAAAAGCCAACTGCTGCCCCGGGACATGATCTTTGTCATCGACACCTCCGGTTCCATGGGCGGCGTATCCATACGCCAGGCACGGCAGGGACTGCTGCTGGCCCTGGACAGGCTGCGTCCGGGTGACCGCTTCAACGTGATTGAATTCAACTCAAACCCGCATGCACTGTTCAAGACAAGCCGGTCAGCAACACCTGTGAATCTGGATGTGGCCAGGAACTTCGTGGCCGGTCTGAAGGCATGCTGTGGTACGGAAATGCGTCCGGCACTGGAACTGGCCCTGGCGGACGACACCGAAACCGGCTACCTGCGACAGATCGTCTTCATGACTGACGGTGCCGTGGGCAACGAAGCTGCGCTGTTCAAGCTGATCCACCAGCGGCTTGGCAATTCGCGGCTGTTTACCGTGGGTATCGGTTCTGCGCCCAACAGTTATTTCATGCGCAAGGCCGCCCAGTTCGGCCGCGGGACCTTTACCTACATCAGCTCCGTAACCGAGGTCCGTAAGAAGATGAAAAAGCTGTTCCGCAAACTGGAGTCGCCGGTTGCCGGCAACCTCAGGGTACGGTGGCCTGGAAACGCAAAGGTGGAGGCCTACCCTTCCCGGATCCCGGATCTGTACCAGGGCGAACCGCTCCTGCTGGCCGCGCGTCTCGGGAATTTCAACGGCCAGGTCCGCGTCAGCGGCACTACCGCCAGCCGGCACTGGCAACGCAAGCTCAGGCTGGACAGTCACAGTCAAAGCTTAGGCATAGCCAGCGTCTGGGCTCGGGCTAAGATCGCAGCCCTGCTGGATGAAAAAACTGCGGGAAGATCTGAAAAAGCAGTGCGTAAAGAAGTAATTGCGGTCGCCTTGCGGCATAAGCTGGTCAGCCCGTACACCAGTTTCGTGGCGGTGGAGAAAACGCCCAGCCGGCCACTCTCTGAACCGCTCAAAAAGTCCGCTGTCCCCAACGCCAGGCCCGAAGGCCAGTCGGACCAGCCTTATGCCTGGCCGAGGACAGCCACGAACTGGCGCTGGGATCTGTTCACCGGCTGCCTGTTACTGCTGCTGGCCCTGCTTATTCAGCAACGCTGCCTGGCAATCCGGAAACAAGCCGATGCGCACTAAACTGTTACATTGCGTTGCGCTCGCTTTGCTGTCAATCGGTGCCTTTCAGTTCGGCCATGGCGTGTGGATCGATTTCAAGGCGCACCTGGCGCAACACCTGATCAGCCAGGCCTGGCAGCGTACGCTGATGCGGCAGGCCCCGGTCAAGCCCTGGCCCTGGGCGGACACCTGGCCGGTAGCCCGTCTGCGCTGGCAGCATGGGCGGGATGGTGTCGATCTCTATGTCCTCGCAGGCATCAATGGAGCCTCTCTTCCGTTCGGCCCCGGTATGGATAATCACATGGCGGACAATGGCAGGAATAAGGTCTTGCTTATCGCCGGGCATAGAGATACGCATTGTGCCTTTCTGGCCCGAGTCCAGCCAGGCGACAGGCTGACACTGACTGACATGCATGACCACCGAAAGATCTACCAGGTCACAAACCGAAAGGTTGTCGACACCCGCCGCGCCACGCTGGTCGCTGACACAGACAGACCGGAACTGATCCTGGTGACCTGCTATCCCTTTGACGCACTGCGCGCCGGTGGTCCCTTGCGCTTCGTAGTTACGGCTTTGCCGACTAACCTTGTTAAGCATCATGCAGAAAAACAACCGTCAACCGGGACAATCCAGGTTTCCTACGGAGTACTCAATGAACAGAATCCCCCTTACCCGCTATGAGCGCCGGAGGCGCTACAAAGAAATTATCCTGCAGGCTTCGCGTTCTACCAGCTTAAGCCGGAAATCGTTAAAGTCTTATCTATCACCGATCCCGCTTCATTCGAGACGAAGATCGTCATTCTGGATCAGTGCGATACATATAATTGTATTCAGCGTTCGGGATGATATCCAGGGCGGACGACATGCGGTTGGTGAAATTGAACAGGGCCGCGACGGAAGCGATATCCCAGATTGCCCTGTCCGAGAATCCATGCTTTCGCAGTGTTTCCCGATCCTCATCGGAAATTTCATAGGACCTTTCAGTCACCTTGACGGCAAAATCCAGCATGGCGCGCTGCCTGGGCTCCAGTTTCGCAACCCTGTAATTCATAACCATCAGTTCTCCCAGCTTGGGATCGCCCGACAATCCCCGCACACTCGCCCCGTGGGCAACCTGGCAGTAAAGACAGCTATTAATGGAAGAAACTACCACGCCTATCATTTCGCGTTCAAGCATACTCAGGTCCGATTCGTCAATCATAATATTGTTGTAAAGCTGCATGAACGGCCGCAGCTTGTCCTGATCGAAGGAATACGCCTTCAGTATATTCGGCAATAGACCATGGTTTTCTTCGATATAATCAAAAGCCTCCTGAATATCCGGGTCCAGATCGGCTTTGTCCTTTAAAGGGAGATCCAGCGGAGTTATATAAGCAGGGTATGACATGATGTGCTCCGTTTATTTCAAGGAGATGAATTTGTCTCAGTCGTCACCGAGACTCATTTATTTTTTGTCAGGCCATCCACCTACCGCATTGACCATGTAGTCCACCGCCATTTCCACCTGCTCATCGGTGAGGCTGGGCTTGCCGCCTTTCGGGGGCATGGCGGCTTTTCCATTTATGGTGTTCTCATACATCGTTTCACGGCCCTGCTCGATGCGCGGTGCCCAGGCTGTACTGTCACCGTACTTTGGCGCGGCATTGAGGCCGGACTGGTGGCATTGGGCACAGGCAAAAAGATAGACGTCCTGTCCGGTAATCTCCTGTTGTTCCGCCCGGGCATCGCCGATGCCTGCGAAAACCATTGCAGCAACGGTGAGCGGCACACCTGCCCTCCCCGGCGCAGTTTTGACAAAATTTATAAAATTCATGAGGATATCTCCTGGAGAATGCTAATGCTTTCCTACCAACACAGGATAAATAGCATACTGGGTGACAGTTGCCAATGAGCAAAGAACAGGAAAATTGATCCGGCTCAAGTCGGAACTATCGAATTACCCTTCGCATCAACGGACATCATCTGTGTATGGACGTGTTGCATGACCAACATGTCGTCGTGTACGAGGACATAGTACCTGTATTAAAAAGGTACTGATCCATCAATAAACGACATGGGCATAAATACCTGTCAGAAACGTCCGCTGTTTCCTCGCCATGTCACGCTCTCTGTGAAGATTGCCTTATACGCTCAAGAAATCACTCACTTCTCGTGTTGGCGGGAAGGATAAGAATGTATCTCATCTGTCACTGAGCCCTTTTTTTCCACAGCGTATCGAGAGCACTGAACGGATCCGGCATCGACGATATGCAACAATCGAACTTCAGTTATGCGCGGCAGTCTAAAACTGAAGACTTATCGGGCAACTGCGGGCAGTGTGAATGCATCTGCCACCTTGGAGTTGATTCTATGGACGGACATACATTATCAATCTTCCGGATGACACGATATGGGAGGCGGAAGCGCCTTGGCAAGACGTGGGCCCTTATCCCGCTGCTGCTGATCGCTGTGGCAGGCACTGCAAAAGCCTCCCCC
>JARRRO010000044.1:0-707 GCA_037380645.1 Gammaproteobacteria bacterium
CTCGGAATTCAAACTGTCCATGTCCCGTTCGGAGATGGGAAACTATCTGGGGTTGACCATTGAGACAGTCAGCCGTGGCATGAGCAAATTCCAGAAACAAGGCTGGATCAGCATAGAACGGAAATTTGTCAAGATCCTGGACATGCCCGCGTTGCAGAGCCTGTGCACGCAATCCGGGAACCAGGCCGATGAGACGGATTCCGTAGTCTCATAAAAAATCATAAAAGAAAAAAACCGCCCCGCACAATTCGCGGGGGTGTTGCGATAGGCGGAGACTTCGGCTTATGCGGGGCGGTGGGAAGAAACGGTCAAGTAACGCAGCTCTATACGGTCTCCAGCCGCTGGTTGAACCGGCTCCTGATGTCCATGGGTCCATACAAATGCAGTGGCATGGCGTTTCTCCTTGATACGCGCATCTTTTGAACCAAGCATAGAACGGCTCCCGTGGAGTGTCTTGACGTGGATCAATTTTTGAGCCTCCCTCCCGCACAGACCGCCGCCCCCCGCCATGCCCGCTGAACTGTCCCACCTGACCGCCTTTCTCATCGGCCTGCTCAGTACCTTTCACTGCTGGGGCATGTGCGGCGGAATCGTCGGCGCCCTGAGCCTGGCCATGCCCGCGGCGGTGAGACATAGCCGGCGTCGCGAGCTGCTCATGCTGGCCTGCTACAATCTCGGCCGCATCGGTAGTTACGGCGTCGCCGGCC
>JARRRO010000044.1:765-14029 GCA_037380645.1 Gammaproteobacteria bacterium
GCCACTTCTTGCTGCGGGGTCTGTCCGGATTGATCCTGGTCCTTTTGGGATTGCACATCGCCGGCTGGTTCAGGGGCCTGGACCGGGTGGAAAAGGCGGGGGGTCGGATCTGGCGCCTGCTGCAACCCCTGGGCCGGCCCTTTCTGCCCATGGACCGCCCGTATAAGGCCGCTGTGATCGGGGCCGTCTGGGGCTGGCTCCCCTGCGGGCTGGTGTATTCGGTCCTGCTCTGGGCCGCGGCCAGCGCCGATCCTGTCAGCGGCGCCACCTACATGCTGGCTTTCGGCGCGGGGACCCTCCCCGGCATGCTTGCCGCCGGCTGGTTCGCCGGCCGCCTGCCCGCGTCCCGCCATCTGCCGCTGCTCAGAAAAACGGCCGGCGTCGTTCTCGTGTTACTGGGCCTGGCCGTCCTGTCGGCTCCCTGGCTCTCCGCCGGCGGTCAGCCGTAAATCAGTCCCCCTGCCCCGGTCTCTCTTCGCCCGGGGGCATCCTGGTGTCGTCGTCATCCATGAGGATCTGATGGCGCGGCGCCTCCAGGTCGTCATACTGGCCCGACTTGACCGCCCAGAAAAGAAACCGGGCAATGACCACTACCAGGATCAGGGAAATGCCGATCAGCAGGTAGATGATGTTCATGTCGCCAGGCCTCAGTGGCGGGTTTGCCCCAGCCGGGCCGAATTGACCACGACCAGCAGGGAACTCAGCGACATCCCCAGCGCCGCCATCCAGGGCAGCACCAGCCCCGCAGCGGCAGCGGGCAGGGCCACCGCGTTGTAAATCAGCGCCCAGGCAAGGTTCTGCCGCACCACTCCCATGGTTCTCCGGCTGTTTTCAACCACCGCCGTCAATGTCTCCAGGCTGTCGTTGAGCAGGATAACGTCGGCGTTGGCGCGGCTGAGGTCCGTGCCGCCGGCCATGGCGATGGAGGCATCGGCGCCGGCCAGAACGGGGGCATCGTTGATCCCGTCGCCGATCATGACCACTACGGCGCCTTCCCTTTGCAGGGCCTGGATCCGGCGCAGCTTGTCCGCCGGAGACTGCCTGGCCCAGCCGGTGCGGATCCCCGTCTCCCGGACCAGGTGCTGCACCGCGGCGTTGTTGTCGCCGCTCAACACCATGGTCTCGCGGCCGCCTGCATGCAGCCTGTGCACGAGTTCCTCGGCCCCCGGCCGCAGAGAATCGCTGAAATAAAACCTCGCCAGCGGCCCTTCTTCATCGGCGAGCACGGCCACGGCCTTGTTACCCGCCGGGTCTCCCGGGAGCCGGTTTTCCCCGCGGCCCGCACCGCGTTCCGCGAAGGCCTCGGTGCCGAGGAAATAGCGGCGGCCGTTCACCAGGCCGGTGATCCCTTCCCCCGGGGTGTTCCTGATCTCTCTGACGTCGGGGCGGACTCCCTCGCCGGCGGCGGCCAGCACGGCTGCGGCCAGGGGATGCTCGGAACGGCTTTCCAGCGCCGCCGCGATGCGCAGGCAGTCCTCGCGGGAGGTCGCGCCACAAGTCTTCACCCCGTTCAGGTGCAGGACGCCGTCGGTCAGGGTGCCGGTCTTGTCGAAGACGAAATGACTCGCTCCGGCGATCTTCTCGATGGCGTCGGGATTATTCACCGCCGCCCCCCTTTCCATCAGGGCGGAGACGGCGGAGGCAAATGCCGTCGGCATGGCCAGGGACAGGGCGCAGGGACAGGTCACGATCAATACCGCCACCGTCACCGGGATCCACTGCGAGGGGTCGGTAACGTACCAGTATGCCCCGGCAAGCCCGGCGCTGAGGAGGACCGCCAGGATAAACCACGAGGCGACGCGGTAGGACAGGTTGACGAACTCCGGCCGTCCCAGACCGCCCTGCTCCAGCAGGGCATGGATGTGCGCGATCAGGTTATCCCCGTGCAGCTTCTCCACCTCCACCTGCAGCGGTGACTCAATGTTGCGGCTGCACCGAAAACGGTGGCGCCCGCCGCCTTTGGCACCGGCAGGGACTCCCCGGTGAGGATGGATTCGTCCACCGTACTGTCTCCCTCCGTGATGCGCCCGTCCGCCGGGACAGTCTCCCCTGGCCGCACCAGCACCGTGTCCCCCTTCTCTAACCGCACCACCGGTACGGCCTCCTCCTCGCGGCGGCCGCCAGTACGGGCCAGGCGGGTGGCAAAGGCGGGCAACACCCGGCTCAGGCCTTCAATGCGTTCTACCGATCGTTTGCCCGCCATGAACTCGAAGTAACGCCCCAGGGACAGCAGGAATACGAACATGACGACGGAATCGAAATAGACCTCGCCCGCGCCGACCAGGGTGGAGCGGACGCTGGCCACAAACGCGATGGCGATCCCCAGGGCGACGGGGACGTCCATGCCCGGCCGCAGCAGGCGCAGGTCCCGCCAGGCACGCTGGAAGAACGGCGCGGCGGAATAGACCACCACGGGCAGCGTCAGGACCAGGCTCGTCCACTGGAAGAAATACCTGTAGCGAGTCTGCATGCCGGACCAGTCCCCAGCGTACAGGACGATGGCGAGCATCATCACCTGCATACCCAGCAGGCCGGCCAGCGCAATGCGCCGCAGCTGGGCCCTGCGTTCGGATTCCAGGAGACGGCCTCCCTGCTCCGGCAGGTACGGCCAGGCCCGGTAGCCGAGGGCGGCAATCTTCTGCAGGATCCGGCTCAGCGGCAGGCGGGAACCGTCCCAGTGTATACGGGCATGATGGGAGGAGTAATTGATCGAGGCATCGAGCATCCCTTCCAGTTTCGCGAGTTGGGATTCGATCAGCCAGCAGCAGGCGGGACAGGCGATGTTCTCGATGACCAGGGAGGCGCTGAGACTGCCGTTCGCGCCGGACTCCACGAATCCTTCCTGTATGTCGGGATCGTCGTAAAGCTGCAGTCCGGTTTCCCCCTGCACCGCATCCGCCTGAGGCCGGGGGGAAACGCCGGTCCGGAAGCGATAGAATTTTTCCAGACCGTAGTCGCAGATGGCCTGCGCCGCCGCCAGGCAGCCGGGGCAGCACATCGGCCTGTCCCTGCCGTCTATCTCCGCCGTCAGATTACCGTTCCGCGGCACCGGTTCTCCACAGTGGAAGCAGGTTCGGACGTCGGTATCCACGGGTCTTTCTTCGTCGGTAATCATGGTCTCATCGGGCGAGCATCCTGACATTGACGGCTGTCAGAAATCATTGATCTGGATCATATTTCCATATATATGGCTGTGCTATCTGTTTAAAGAGATCAACCTATAGGTGGAAGACAATGGCTGTTCTGCTCAACCAGCTACGTCTGGATCATATCAATCTCTCGAGATTGCTGAATCTCCTTGAAATCGACATCACGGCTCTGCAATCCGGGGAAAAGGCGGATTATCTGAGGATGCAGGACATCATGAAATACATGATCGACTATCCGGATGTGTTTCACCACCCTTGCGAGGAAATCCTCTTCGACAAACTGCACGGCCTCGGAAGAAAGGAAGCGGCGACCGTTGCCCAGCTGCGTTCCGAACACCTCTACCTGGCTGAACTGGGCCAGAAGCTGGCGGACCTCCTGAAGCACGCCACCGGCGGTCATATCGTCTCCAGGGATGAGGTCCTGAATGCGGCCGAGGAATACCGGGAAATCATGCGCAACCACCTGACCACGGAAGAGAGGGAGATATATCCCCTGATCGAGGCCAATCTCACCAAGGCGGACTGGGACGATGCCGTGGCTAAGACCGGCGAGCTCAGCGACCCGATTTTCGGCGGCCCCGTCGCCGACGAATACAGTCGCCTGTTCGACAGCATCACCCGCCAGAAAGCCGCAGGTTAGCACGAGCTTTCCCCATCCGACACCTACCTTCAGGAAGTTTGATCAAAATCAATTTCCTGCAGCGCAGCATATGAAAAACTGTTAAAAATTTGTTTATCGATATGAGTTAACAATGAGTTACGACAGCTTGATTTTTCTCCTCCTGGCAAGTGCCCTGCTTGCCTATCTCGCTTTCCGACTCGGCATCTCCATTTACGTTGACTATAACGGCGCTGCCCAAGTGCGCAGGCAGTTGCTGCAGAGACTGAAATTGCTGCAGCTGCGGCCCCTGCTCCGCTCACAGGGCATGAACGATACGGAATTTCTGTACCTTCGACCGCTGTTCGAAGTGGAACAGATCATCAGACCGTGCGAAAACTGCGCGCTGAAGCAGGAATGTGCACTCAAGGTGGCAAGGGGCCAACACGAATTTAATGCCTGCCCCCTGCAACAGTGCATCTCCGGGGACTCCGCAGAATCGAAATAAAAAATCTCATGATAGTTTGACTATGGGGATAAGATCATGAAAAAAGTGATTCTGGGGATCATTGCAGGCCTGTTCTTTCCTCTCGCTGCCCAGGCCGGCAGCGGGTGTCTCTTCTGAACCGAATCTATCAACGATAGTAGACAGCGGGGAATTCCATGTCCGAGGCTACCACCTATAACTACAAAGTCGTCAGGCAGTTCGCCGTTATGACCATCGTCTGGGGCATTGTTGGCATGGCGGTAGGGGTGTTCATCGCCGCACAGATGGCGTGGCCGGTACTGAATTTCGACATTCCGTGGTTGACCTTCAGCCGCCTGCGACCGCTGCACACCAATGCCGTAATCTTCGCCTTTGGCGGCAGCGCCCTGTTCGCCACCTCCTATTACGTCGTACAGCGCACCTGCCACGTGCGGCTTATCAGCGACGGCCTGGCCGCCTTCACCTTCTGGGGGTGGCAGGCCGTCATCGTGGCGGCGGCTGTCACCCTGCCCCTGGGCATCACCACCTCCAAGGAATACGCGGAACTGGAATGGCCCATAGATATCCTGATCACTATTGTCTGGGTCGTTTATGCCTATGTCTTCTTTGGCACCATCGCCAAGCGACGGATCAAGCACATCTACGTGGCCAACTGGTTTTACGGCGCCTACATCATCGCCATCGGCGTCCTGCACGTGGTCAACAGCATGGAGATACCGGTAAACCTGTTCAAGTCCTACTCCATGTACGCCGGTGTACAGGACGCCATGGTGCAGTGGTGGTACGGGCACAACGCCGTGGGCTTCCTGCTGACCGCCGGTTTCCTCGGCATGATGTATTATTTCGTCCCCAAGCAGGCCAACCGCCCCATCTACTCCTACCGGCTTTCCATAGTGCATTTCTGGGCGCTGATATTCGTGTACATCTGGGCCGGCCCCCATCACCTTTATTATACGTCGTTGCCGAACTGGACCCAGTCCCTGGGGATGGTCATGTCCCTGATCCTGCTGGCACCGTCCTGGGGAGGTATGATTAACGGCATCATGACCCTGTCCGGTGCGTGGTACAAACTGCGTACCGATCCGGTACTGCGCTTCCTCATCGTCGCCATCTCCTTCTACGGCATGTCCACCTTCGAAGGTCCCATGATGTCCATCCGGACTGTTAACGCCCTGTCCCATTATACCGACTGGGTCATCGGCCACGTTCACTCAGGTGCCCTAGGCTGGGTGGCAATGATTACCATAGGCACCATGTATTACCTGATCCCACGGCTGTACGGCCGCACCATCCACAGTATCAAGCTGATCGAAGTCCATTTCTGGACGTCCACCATCGGGGTTGTACTGTATATTACCGCCATGTGGGTGGCGGGCGTCATGGAGGGCCTGATGTGGCGCGCCGTGAACGACGACGGCACCCTCACCTACAGCTTCGTCGAAGCCGTCCAGGCAACGCACCCCTTCTATATCGTCCGTCTGCTGGGCGGCGGCCTGTTCTTCGCCGGCATGCTGATCATGGCCTATAACCTCATCGTCACCGTGCGGGGCGCCAAACCCGTCACCGCGCCCATCCCCGAACCGGCCCTGGCCCACTAGGAGAGCGCCATGGCCGGATTCCACGAAAAGATAGAACAGAACATCGGGTTGATGATGGCGCTGATCCTGGTGGTGATCAGCATCGGTGGACTGGTACAGATCGTCCCTCTGTTTTTCATGAACAGCACCACCCAGCCGGTGGAGGGGCTGAAACCGTATACGCCCCTGCAGCTCATGGGCCGGGACATCTACGTCCGTGAAGGCTGCTACGTCTGCCACTCCCAGATGATCCGTCCGTTTAGGGCGGAAACCGAACGTTACGGCCATTATTCCGTGGCCGGTGAATTCGTCTACGACCATCCGTTTCAATGGGGCTCCAAGCGCACCGGGCCGGACCTGGCGCGGGTGGGCGGGCGCTACAGCGATGAATGGCACCGCGTCCATCTCATGAACCCCCGCGACGTGGTGCCCGAGTCCATCATGCCGGGCTTCCCGTGGCTGGCCAAAAACAAACTGGTCCATACGGATATCAAGAAGCGTATGCGCGTGTTGAGAAGCCTGGGCGTTCCCTACACGGACAAGCAGATCGCCAATGCCGAAAAGGAACTCAAGGGCAAGACGGAAATGGACGCCGTCATCGCCTACCTCCAGCACCTGGGAACGGACATCAAGACGCGACGCTGATCGACATGAGCACTATCCTTTCAATCTGGACGGTGGTGGTGGCGGTGCTGTTCATCGGCATCGTCCTGTGGGTATGGAGCTCCCGCAATAAGGAAAAATACGAGCGGGCGGCCCGGATCCCCCTCAATGAAGACGAGGAAAACGGCAACAACGGCGGCGCGGAGGACCCGAAAGATGGCTGATTTCACCAGCAGTTTCTGGTCATGGTTCATAGGGATCGTCACCGTAATCAGCATCGGGACTCTGCTGTTCTTCGTCCTCAGGTTGTCCGCCCGCAGGCGACCCCTGGATGAACAGGCCGAGTCCGCGGGGCACGTCTGGGATGAAGACCTGTACGAACTCAACAACCCCCTTCCCCGCTGGTGGCTCAATTTATTCCTGATCACCCTGGTCTTCGGCGTGGTTTACCTGTTTCTGTATCCGGGACTGGGCAGTTACAAGGGCTATCTGGGCTGGACCCAGGTCAAGCAGTATCAACAGGAGGTCAAGAGCGCCGATAAAAAATACGGGCCGCTGTTTGAGAAATACCAACACCAGGACCTGGCCGCATTGGCACACAACAAGGATGCCATGGCCATGGGCGAGCGCCTGTTTGCCACCTATTGCACCGTGTGTCACGGCTCGGACGCCCGCGGCGCCAAGGGCTTCCCCAACCTGCGTGACAGCGAATGGCTTTACGGCGGCGCCCCCAAAACCATAGAAACCACCATCCTCAACGGCCGCAGCGGTACAATGCCCGCCTGGGGTTCCGTATTGAGCAAGCAGGATATATTTGATACCGCCGAATACGTGCGCACCCTGAGCGGCAAGAGCGCCGATCCGGAAATCGCGGCCAAGGGCAAAAAGATATTCTCCCAGTACTGTTTCGCCTGCCACGGGGCCGATGGCAAGGGCAACCAGCAGGTAGGCGCCCCGGACCTGACCAACGACATCTGGCTGTACGGCGGTTCGCAGAAAACCATCATAGAAACCATTACCCACGGACGCAACGGCAGGATGCCTCCGCACAAGGCGTTCCTGGGCGAGGCCAAAGTGCATATCCTGGCCGCCTCTATTTACAGCCTGTCCGCCAACCGCTGATTGTGGAGAAATGCTGATGCAGATTTGGGACAGCACCGGGAGCATTCCCAAACCGCAACGAATCGTCGCCGTGCTATGGCTGTCTTTCCTGATGGCGGGGATCGCTACCGGGATCTTCTTTTCCACCATCGACCCCATGGAACTGAAATACTGCGTGTCCTTCCCCGAAGTGAACCGCACCGAGGCCTATTCCATCGGCTTTTTCCTGTTCTGGCTGTTGACAGCCTCATCCAGCCTGCTCGCCGTCTTCTTTACTTATCCATCTGAAGGGGAAAAGAATACCGGTGGTTCCTCCCGCAACGGGAAGTAGGGAAAATGAACGAGGTAGAAACACCACGCCCCCCCACTCCGGCGGGCTCGTCCCATGACCGGGAAGTCGAACAGGCCCTTTACCGCGAAGTCCACGGCCTGTTCGCCGGTCTGCGCGTCGTCGCCGTTGCCGCGCTGCTGGGCATCTTCTACGGCCTGCCCTGGCTCCCCTGGGACGGACGCCAGGCAGTATTGTTTGACCTGCCGGCCCGCAAGTTCTACATCTTCGGCCTGACCTTCTGGCCGCAGGATTTCCTGCTGCTGGCCTTCCTCCTCATTATCGCCGCACTGAGCCTGTTTTTCTTTACCGCGCTGGCGGGCCGGCTGTGGTGCGGGTACGCCTGCCCGCAGACGGTCTGGACAGAGGTGTTCCTGTGGCTGGAACACCTCATCGAAGGGGACAGACAGAAACAGATCAAGTTGGACAAGTCGCCGCACTCCTTCAGGAAATTCCGCATCAAGGCGACCAAGCATGCGGTCTGGATCATCTTTTCCGCCTTCACCGGCTTCACCTTTGTCGCCTACTTCACCCCGGCGACAGAACTGGCCGGCAAGGTGGCATCCTTAAACCTGGGGCCGTGGGAGGCGTTCTGGTTGATCTTCTACGGTTTCGCCACCTATGGCAATGCGGGCTGGCTGCGGGAGCAGGTGTGCCTGTACATGTGCCCCTATGCCCGCTTCCAGAGTGCCATGTTCGACGACGACACGCTGGTTGTTTCCTATGACGAGAAGCGTGGCGAACCCCGCGGTCCGCGCCGGGTAGAAACGGACCACCGGGCCCGCGGACTGGGAGATTGCATCAACTGCACCCTGTGCGTCCAGGTCTGTCCCACCGGGATTGATATACGCGATGGACTGCAGTACCAGTGCATCAGTTGTTCTGCGTGCATCGACGCCTGCAACGACGTCATGGACAAGATGAGTTATCCCCGGGGATTGATACGCTACACCACCCAGAATGCCATTCAGGGGAAGAAGACACGGGTCCTGCGGCCACGCATTATTATCTACGGCATCATTCTGCTGATATTCACGGGCGTGTTCGCTTACCTGATCGCCACACGTATACCTCTGCAGCTGGACGTGATCCGCGATCGCAATCAGCTGTATCAGGAAAAGCAGGGGCAGATTGAGAACGTCTATACCCTCAAGGTCCTGAACATGGACGACCACCCACATCAATACCACATATCAGTCAACGGGGAGGAGATAGAACACATGCGTCTTATTGCCGATCAAAATCCGGTAGCGGTCAATGCCGGTGAAGTGCTGGTCGTGCCCGTGCGGGTGCGCGCGGATGAGGAACACCTGGAGCACAGAATCAGCCGAATCCGCTTTATCATCTCGGACGTACACAATCCTGATCTCGAAGTGTCGGAAAGTGCAAGATTCCTGGGGCCGATGCCGTGTCTGAATCCGATATCGCAAAAAAGCGCAGATGGTATCTCGAGCCGTACGTGTGGCTGATCATCCTTTTGCCCCTCTCTGCCGTTGTCGGCGGCATCGTCACCGCCTGGTACGCCGTCGAGTCCAACGACGGCCTGGTCGTGGACGACTATTACAAGCGCGGGCTGGCAATCAACAAGGTGCTGGATCGCGACAGGGCGGCGAAGCGCTACGGTCTCGTGGCGACTCTGCAGCTGAGGACCGGCTCTCCCGTCGCGACCGTGATCCTGAAGGGAAACTCCACCTTTACCGCACCGGAAGAGATAACGATCAGCTTCATGCACGCAACCCGCAGCGGTCATGACAGGAAACTTACTCTGAGACGCGTCGACCCGGTTACCTATCAGGGGCCCAAACCGGTTCTGATAAGAGGCCGCTGGAACGTCCAGATCGAGGCACAGGACTGGCGGGTACTCGACTCAATGACCGTGCACTGAGCACTTTCAGTGAATTATCACCGGCCGGTGAATGGTCGGGGCCGGACTCTAACATTTTGCGTATTTTACTGTATTTAAATAATAAATAGGGTTAGAAAATCATTGGTTACCGCCAGAGTTACCCCCTATCGTCCTGTTTGGTGGGCGTAATTATTGGGATGAGTCAGGGTTAATTATTTGAAATAAGGTTCAATACCGCCCTCCCCCATTATCATTGCTGTCAGCTTAACTGAGGAAGCCAAGCACCCAGAATCTGCCCTGGAAGCCGATAACGGGCCGGCGCCCGCAGGAAATCATGGAGAAAACCGTATTCCGGTCCCGGTTATACTATTAAAACCAGCATCGCCTCACTGGCAATAGTAGGCGTGGCTCGCCTTGTCTTGCAGATGGGCGCCCTTGCACACGATTTCCACCGTCGATTTGGCATTGCCCGCGCGTGTGGCGTAGGTGCAAAACAGCGAGTCATTGATCGCCTCGACCTTGTCGAGATATAGCATGAGATGTCCATCCGGTATCTTGGTTGCCTTGCTAGCTGTTGCGAAGGGAGCGGAGAACGCATGGGGATCGATCTTGGAGATGGCCTTCACCGACGTCGGGCATTGCCTGACGTGCGCTGTGGTATTGACGGGCACAGTAGCGTACCCATATCCAACGGCGCCATCCGTTTTGATGTGCGGATCCCAGACATTCGACATCCGTGTAATTTGTTTGAATTCGTTGACATAGATCATGACCGAAAAGGGGGTGACCTGTGCAGGGGGCCCGGACTCGGTCACAAATTCGAATTTGCATCTGGCGCTGGCCTTCTGTTTATATTTCAAGTGTACCTTGGGAGGGAGCACGCGCCCGGTGGCCGTATCGATGATCTGGAAATCCTTGATCCAGGCTTGTTTAAGTGCCCCCGCCGAGGCGGGGGTGCTGTAGCCGGCCGTCCATGCCAGGATGCATGCACCAAGCAAGGCAAACATCCGCCCAACACGCGATCGGAAATGGTCTGTTGATTCGGCATCACGCCGATATGTCGTCTTTTTCATGAGATGACTCCCTCGTTTACGACCTGCTCACTGAACGGCCGGTAGCTGTATGCGACGCCTAGTCTAGGGCTTCGGCCGCATCTGCCTTGGCGCCGGCCGGCTCACCCGCATCTTCGACTGGCAGAAATTCGCCGGGGACGTCACGGTTAGATACTGTTCGTTGCCGTCGTAGCTGGATTCCTTACCGACAGCCCGGCAGTTGATCCGGGTTCCCAGTTTGCAAGGCACCTGCGGCAGCGCCCACCGGCGAGGCCGAGTCCTGACCCTTCGCGTGCGGTTCAGTGCACGTGGGCGAGCACGATCCGCGCTATGCGCACCTGCGAAACCGCGTCACTCGGCGTGACCACGTCCAGCCAGACGTTGTCCTTGCGCGCCATCAGACGCCCCACGCGGGGGTCGGGCGCACGCCAGGCCTCGTCGCCAAGATGGTCGACCGCCACGATCTTCGAGAGGTTGCCCAGCCCCTCCATTTGGGTATTGAGTTTACGGTGGGCCTGGGTCGCGGAGGGCTCGACGTACACGTTGAAGGTCATCGACGTGTAGAAGTCCTTGCGCGAACGATACACGCAGCTGAATGTGGACAGGTGCTGCGGACCGGCGACGTCGGCAGGGGCGATTTTCAGGATCGACGCGGCCTGCGACGCGGTGATCCCGCCACAGGGGCCGGCCGTCTCCGCGGACGATGCCGCAGCCGGTGTGTCAGCCGATGACGCCGCCCCCGACGACGACGATTGCGAACATGCGGCCAGCAACAGACACGCCCAGACAAGGGTAAAGACGAGAGACTTCGAGTTCATGTTCATCACACTCCTGAATGATCTGTGGTTTTCCGCGCCCTACCGCACGCATCATTGTATCGGACGCATGCCGCAGACGATGTCCGGTCTGCGGATGGATGTGTCCCCACCTCGCATCAGTGGCTCTGGTGCAACTTGGCCGGCTTCGGCTGTGCACGCATGTGCATTTGATCCGGCGAGCCCACCCGCAACTTCGGCTTGCAGAAATCCGCCGGGAATGTCACGGTCAGTTTCTGTTCGTTGCCGCCGTAGCTGGATTCCTTACCGACAGCCTGGTAGTTGATCCGGGCGTCCAGTTTGAGCGTGGCGCCGGCGAGGGCAGCAGGGAAGCCTTTCGGCTTGAGCTTCCACGGAACACCCCTCGATCGGCCGTGCTCGAAGCTCAAGGACCAAATGAGGTTTGGGCATCTTGGCCGTCGGTACAGGAGCTACCGAACCGGGGTGACGTGGGGTGAGCCCTCCGGAACGCCTGCTACTAGTCCCGGAAGTCCGGCGAGTGATCGGCTGCATGGTCGAGGGCTTTTTATTGCCGATGCTGAGCGCGGGAGCGATGTCGACCTCGAGAGCGTCTGACTGGTTCTGGTATTGAAAACTGAAGCCGGCCGCGTGTAGCGCACCATCGGAATCCAGGGTGCACTGCGCCTGATGCTCGCCGGCGGTTAGCGGGGTCCAGAACGCCGACGCGTTCCCTTGTGCGGGAGTCTGCATGCAGTTAAGGTTCTTGCAATTCGGGTCGACCTTGGGCTCTCCGCCTGCCGACGTGGCGATCGTCTTGCCGTCGACCCGAAACCGGATCCGCCATGCCGGCACGTTATTGTAGAAAAAAGGAAACTGATACGAACAGCTGATCTTGATCTTATGGCCCTTGGTCAGTTTCGCGCTGCCCGTTTGGGCATCGGTGGCATAGAGGCCCTTGCCGATCAGTTCCTGTGCGTGGGCGGAAGCGGCGACCATCGGCATTCCGACAGCCAGTGTGATTGTAAACAGTAATGACTTTATATTCACGGCTGTTCTTCCTTTGCGTATAGATATGGCATCACGTCGATGTTGCATCTTTTCAAGATGACTCCCTCGTCTACGACCTGCTTACTGAACCGCCGGTAGCTGTTTGCGGCTCCGAGTCTAGGGCTTCAGGTGTATCTGCCTTTGCGTCGGCCGGCTCACATGCATTTTCGGCTGGCAGGTACCCGGAGCGAAGGTGAACGGCTGCAGGAGCGTTGTCGTTTTGTGGCCGGCTCCCTGGGAGATCAGCTTCAGCCAGTGCTTGCCGGGTAGCTGGGCGATATGGCTCTTCAGCACGAGCACCGGGATCGATACTTTTGCCTTGGCATGCGGTGCCAGCGGCGGTACCCAGACGCTGCCGCTGGACAGACCGGCGCCGCCGCCCTCCATGACATAGAGCGACCACTGGTGTTTCGCCAGCGGCCCGCCGTCATTGCGCACCGTGGCGTCGATGACAATCAACCGGTGCGTATCCCGGCAGCTCTGATCGACACGGTTCCTTTCACCCAGGACCCGCACATTCGGGGCGTGCATTTTCACTCTTGACCGTGCCTGCATCGTACCGGGGCGTACCGGCTTGCTCGAAGCGTGGAGGTGCATCGCATTCGGAGCGACACGGCTCTCCGGCGATGGCGGGTTAGCGGAGGATAGATGCAGGTTCTTCGTACTGCTATGGGCACTCTCCGCGTCCGCACCGTGACTC
>JARRRO010000045.1:0-12485 GCA_037380645.1 Gammaproteobacteria bacterium
GTCCTGCAGGCGGGTCAGGGTCTGCGGGGCGTCGTTGGTGTGCAGGGTGGACATGACCATGTGGCCGGTCTGGGCCGCCTTGACCGCGATGGAACCGGTCTCCAGGTCCCGGATCTCGCCCACCAGGATGATGTCCGGGTCCTGGCGCAGGAAGGCTTTGAGGGCCTTGGGAAAGGTCATGCCGGTGCGCTCGTCCACCTGCACCTGGTTGACGCCGGCGAGGTTTATTTCCACGGGGTCCTCGGCGGTGGAGATATTGATGTCCTCTTTGTTGAGGATGTTGATCCCGGTATACAGGGACACGGTCTTACCCGAGCCGGTAGGGCCGGTGACCAGGAACATGCCGTAGGGCTTGTGCAGGTTATTCAGGAACAGTTCCTTCTGGAAATCCTCATAGCCGAGTTGATCGATCTGCAGGGCGGCGGTGTCGGAATCGAGGATACGCATTACCGCCTTCTCCCCGTACAGTGTGGGGCAGGTGCTGACGCGGAAATCGATGGATTTGTTCCTGGACAGCTTCAACTTGATGCGGCCGTCCTGGGGGACGCGCCGTTCAGAGACGTCCAGGCGGGACATGACCTTGATGCGGGCCGCGATCTTGCCAGCCAGGCCGATGGGCGGCTTGGCTACCTCTGTCAGCACGCCGTCGATGCGAAAGCGTACCCGGAAGAATTTCTCATAGGGTTCGAAGTGGAGATCGGACGCCCCTTTCTTGATGGCGTCCAGCAGTACCTTGTTGACGAACTTGACCACGGGGGCGTCGTCGATATCGGATTCCTCGATATCCGCCGGGCCGTGTTCATCGGCCACCTCCAGGTCCTCCAGGTTGTCGAATTCATCCTCAGCCATGTCGCCCAGGCCGCCCTCTGCATCCTCCAGGGCCTTGTCGATGGCCTTGGCCAGTTTATCCTCCTCCACCAGTATGGCCTCGGTGTTGGTGCCGGTAGCGAACTTGATTTCGTCCAGGGCCTGCAGATTGGTGGGATCGGACAGGGCGATGTTCAGCCGCTTACCCCGTTTGAATATGGGCAGGGCATGGTGCTTTCTGATCAAATCCTCCCTGACCATATTGATGATATCTATGTCCAGTTCCAGGGCGTTGAGGTCCAGCAGGGAGACCCCGAATTCCTGGGCTGCGGACAGGCCGATGGCGTTACTGGCGGCGAGCTTGTTCTCTACCAGGTAGGAAACGAAGGGCTGTTTTTTTCTCAGTGCCTTCTGGTGATACTCGCCGGCGGCAGATTCCTCCAGCAAACCGTCCAGCACGAGTCTGCGCGCCAGACCGCTAAGGTGGATTCTGTTTGCGGAAACAGCCATATGGGGATCGCTCTTGCTTCTTTCAGTTTATCGCCCAAATAGTAGATTATGTGGAGGAAATTACCAACAGTTTTTCGGGTTTTGCGACGCACCACACAGCCGCAACGTGGGCATTCCGGCGGGGCGGGGCCGCCGCCTCAAGCGGCCCCCGGGTGTCTCCTTCAGGCGGCGTCGGCCTTGGAGGGCGTAAAGGTGAGCTGATCGCCGCTGACGTCCACCGCGACCCGGTCTCCCGGGCTGATCGCGCCGTTCAGGATCTCCCGGGCCAGCGGTGTTTCCAGGTTGACCTGCACGGCCCGCTTCAGGGGCCGGGCCCCGTACACCGGGTCGAAGCCCACCTTGCCCAGGAAATCCTTGGCCGCGGTGCTGACCTCGATGTGGATGTCCTGCTCCAGCAGGCGCCTGGCCACCCGCTCGATCTGGATGTCGGCGATGGCCCGGATCTGCTTTGATGACAGGGCGTGGAACACCACCAGGTCGTCGATGCGGTTGATGAATTCAGGCCGGAAATGGGCCGCTACCACGTCCATGACGATGTCCTTCATGTCTTCGTAGCTGGTGTCGTCGGACATGCCCTGGATGCGGTCCGAACCCAGGTTGGAGGTCATGACGATGACGGTATTGCGGAAATCCACGGTGCGCCCGTGGCCGTCGGTGAGGCGGCCGTCGTCGAGGACCTGCAGCAGGATGTTGAACACGTCCGGGTGGGCTTTTTCCACCTCGTCCAGCAGGATTACGCTGTAGGGTCGGCGGCGGATGGCCTCGGTCAGGTGGCCGCCCTCCTCGTAGCCCACGTAGCCCGGCGGGGCACCGATGAGCCGCGCCACCGCGTGCTTTTCCATGTACTCGGACATGTCGATGCGGATCAGGGCGTCCTCGGTGTCAAACAGGAACTCCGCCAGGGACTTGCACAGCTCGGTCTTGCCGACGCCGGTGGGGCCCAGGAACAGGAAGGAGCCGTTGGGGCGGTTGGGATCGGACAGGCCGGCCCGGGAGCGGCGGATGGCGTCCGCCACGGCGGAAACGGCCTCGTCCTGGCCGACCACGCGCCGGTGCAGGGCCTCTTCCATGCGCAGCAGCTTCTCCTTCTCGCCCTCCAGCATCTTGGAAACGGGTATGCCGGTCCAGCGCGAGACCACTTCGGCGATCTCGTTCTCGGTGACCTTGTTGCGTAGCAGGCGCATGTGCTGCATGTCAGCCTGATCGGCCTGTTCCAGCTTTTTCTCCAGCTCCGGGATGATGCCGTACTGCAGCTCCGACATGCGGTTGAGATCCCCGGCGCGGCGTGCCGCCTCCAGATCCAGGCGTGCCTGTTCCAGTTTCTCCTTGATGTCGTGGCTGCCCTGCAGGGCGGCCTTTTCCGCCAGCCAGATCTCCTCCATGTCTTTGTATTCCTTTTCCACGGATTTGATTTCGTCCTCCAGTTTCTTGAGGCGCTTCTTGGAGGCTTCATCGGATTCTTTCTTCAATGCCTCGCGCTCGATCTTCATCTGGATCAGGCGCCGTTCCAGGCGGTCCATGCTCTCCGGCTTGGAGTCGATCTCGATGCTGATGCGGCTGGCAGCCTCGTCGATGAGATCGATGGCCTTATCCGGCAGTTGGCGGTCGGTGATATAGCGGTGCGAGAGGGTGGCGGCGGAGACAATGGCCGGATCGGTGATCTGGACGTTGTGATGCACCTCGTAGCGCTCCTTCAGGCCGCGCAGGATGGCGATGGTATCCTCGACGCTGGGTTCGTTCACCAGCACCTTCTGGAAACGCCTTTCCAGGGCCGCGTCCTTTTCGATGTTCTCGCGGTATTCGTTCAGGGTAGTGGCGCCGATGCAGTGCAGCTCGCCGCGGGCCAGGGCGGGCTTGAGCATGTTGCCCGCGTCCATGGCGCCTTCGGCCTTGCCGGCGCCGACCCTGGTATGGACCTCGTCGATGAACAGGATGATCTGCCCTTCCTGCTGCGCCAGCTCCTTGAGCACCGCCTTCAGGCGTTCCTCGAATTCACCGCGGTACTTGGCGCCGGCGATGAGCAGGCCCATGTCCAGCATCAACAGGCGCTTGCCCTTGAGGGCGTCGGGGACCTCGCCGTTGATGATGCGCTGGGCCAGGCCTTCGACGATGGCGGTCTTGCCCACGCCGGGCTCGCCGATGAGCACGGGGTTGTTCTTGGTGCGTCGCTGCAGGACCTGGATGGTGCGCCGGATCTCGTCGTCGCGGCCGATGACCGGGTCCAGCTTGCCCTGCTCGGCCCGCTCGGTCAGATCGATGGTGTATTTGGCCAGGGCCTGGCGCTGGTCCTCGCTGCCGGGGTCGTTCACGGTCTGTCCTCCTCTCAAGGCCTCGATGGCCGATTCGATCTTGTCCCGGGTGGCTCCCGCGTTGCGCAGCAGCTCGGCCAGGGGACCCTTGCCCTCCAGGGCGGCCAGGATGAACAGCTCGCTGGCGATGTACTCGTCGCCGCGCTGCTGGGCGGCCTTGTCCATGAGGTTGAGCAGGCGCTCCAGGTCGCGGGAGATGTGCACCTCGCCGCCGCTGCCCTCCACCCGGGGCAGGCGATCCAGGGCCTCGCCCAGACGGGAGTTGACCTGGTCGACATTGACCCCGGACGCGGTCAGTAAATGCCTGACCGTGCCGCCTTCCTGGGAGAGCAAGGCGGACATGACGTGCACGGGCTCGATGAACTGATGATCCCGGCCCAGGGCCAGGCTCTGGGCCTGGGCCAGGGCCTGCTGGAACTTGCTGGTGAACTTATCGGGGCGCATTCTGGGGCCTCCGTAAATATTCGGTTCTTATCTAAGTATGGGCAAAACCCCGATGTTTCAAGCCGCAAAAAGCCGCAGCTGTGCCCGCATTACCGTTTTAGGCTACCGTCTCAGCTTCCAACACCCATAAACGTCCCGCTATCCAGTCCGTGTAACTTGTGACTCTCAGTAAATGCCGATGTCTATGTAATGGCGGGCGATCTTGTTGACTGCGACCACGTAGGCGGCGGTGCGGTAATCCTCGATCTGGGGATAGGTTTGCCGGGCATGACTGATTTCCTGGTAGGCCTGGCGCATGGTGTCATCCAGGCCGGAGCGGACCAGGTCCAGCTCGTCGGCGCCGTGGATGATCTCGGTGCGCATCCAGTCCGGGACATCCTTCTCGCTCAGGGATTGCAGGGCCGTGATCAGGTGCTGGCCGCGCATCTCGTCATAGCGCCGCTGCATGCGCCCGAAGCGGATGTGGGACAGGTTGCGGATCCATTCGAAATAGGACACGGTGACGCCGCCGGCGTTGACGTAGGCGTCCGGCAGGATGGTGACGCCCTTCTTGCGCAGGATCTCGTCGGCCTCGAAGGAGACCGGGCCGTTGGCCGCCTCCACGATCAGCTTGGTCTTGACGGCGTCGGCGTTCTCGGCGGTGATCTGCGCCTCCATGGCCGCCGGGATCAGGATATCGCAGTCCATGGTCAGCACCTTTGCGCCGTCTTCGACGAATTCCGCATCCGGAAAACCGCGGATGGTCTGGTTGGCGTTCATATACTGCCGCACCCGTTCCACCGAGATGCCGTTGCCGTTGATGAGGGCGCCGTCCTTTTCGATGATGGCGATGATCCTGGCCTTGTTTTCCACGTCCAGCAGCCGGCCGGCGTGATAGCCCACATTGCCCAGGCCCTGCAGGACGATGCGCTGGTCGCCGAGGCCGCCCTTGAGCCCCGCCGACTTGACGTCACCGGCGTGACGGAAAAATTCGCGTATGGCATAGACGACGCCCCGCCCCGTCGCCTCGATGCGGCCGTTGATGCCGCCGTGATGCACCGGCTTGCCGGTGACACAGGCGGCGTAGTTGATGTTCTCGGGATGAAGCTGCTTGTAGGTGTCAGCGATCCAGGCCATCTCCCGCTCCCCCGTGCCCATGTCCGGCGCCGCGGAATTGGTGGAGGGACTGAGGAAGTCCTTGCGTACGAGTTCGCGGGCGAAGCGCCGGGTGATAATCTGCAACTCATCGCGATCATACTGGCTCGGATCGATCTGCAGGCCGCCCTTGGAGCCCCCGAAAGGCACGTCCACGATGGCGCACTTGAAGGTCATTATCGCGGCCAGTGCCTCTATCTCGTCCTGGTCGACGATGGGTGCGAAGCGCAGGCCGCCCTTGACCGGCAGCCGGTGGGTGCTGTGCACGGCGCGCCAGCCGGTGAAGACCTCGACCGTACCGCGGATGTTGACGGGGAAATGCAGCTGAATGACCGCATTGCAGGATTTTATGGCCTTGGCGATGCCGGGGTCGATGTTGAGAACGGTGAAGGCCCGATCCACCATCTGATTGACGCTGGCGGTGAAGGAGCGCGACTTGTTGTTCTTCCTGGCCATGGGATTCCCCCGTTGAAACTGCTGCCTGGCGCCTAAGCCTAACCCCTATGACTCATCCATCCAAATCAGGCTGGCCATTCTCCCGGTGCGTGCCTCGCGCCGGTAGGAATAAAACTGTCCCGGCTCGGTAAAAGTACAATGACCCGAGCGGCTGATGCAGGTGAGGCCGCGTTGCCGCAGCGTCAGACTGATGAGTTCGTCCAGGCTGCACTGCCAGCGTCCGCGGGGATTGGGGGTGAAGGCGCCGCTGCCCCCCGGGAGGCGGGCCAGGCAGGCGTCGCGGACGTCATCGCCCACTTCATAGGCCGCGGCGCCGATATGCGGGCCCAGCCAGGCCAGCAGCGCCGCCGGATCCTCATCCATCCGATCCAGGGTGTTTTCCAGGATGCCTTTACACAGGCCCCGCCAGCCCACGTGCACCGCACCGACCCGGGTCCCCCCGCGGTTGCACAGCAGGACCGGGACACAGTCCGCGGTGAGGACCGCGCATACCAGGCCGGGACGGTCCGTTACGGCGGCATCGGCCCGGCGGTCGTCGTCCTCGGGCAGACCTATTACCCGGTTGCTGTGGGTCTGTTCCAGCCACAGCGGGGCGCCGGGTAAAGTAAGCTCCCCTTGCAGGATGGCGCGGTTGCGCGCCACCGCTTCCGGATCGTCCCCGACGTGACGGGCCAGGTTGAGGCTGTCGAAGGGAGGGCGGCTGACTCCCCCGCCGCGGCTGGTGGTCCCCGCCCGGACGCGGGGTGGCGCCGGCCAGTCGGCGCTTATCCAGTCAGCAGCCATGGGCGGAGGCCAGATCCTCTTCCAGGGCGGCGAGCAGCCGCTGCATGTCTACGGGGAGCGGGGATTCCCAGGCCATGGGCCGGTTTGAGACCGGATGGGCCAGGGCCAGCCGGCTGGCATGCAGGGCCTGGCGGGGAAAGGACTGCAGTAGCTCCCGCAGCGCCGGCGTCACCCCTTTGGGATACCGTGGCCTCCCGCCATAGACGGGGTCACCTACCAGGGGATGGCGCAGGTGGGCCATGTGGACCCGGATCTGGTGGGTGCGGCCCGTCTCCAGCCGGCACTGGATATGGGTGTGGGCCCGGTAGCGGCGCAGCACCCGGTAATGGGTGACGGCGGCCTTCCCCGAATCGCGCACGGCCATGCGGGTGCGCTGGACCGGGTGCCGCCCCAGCGGCGCGTCTACCGTGCCGCCGGCCGTCAGTACCCCCGCCACCACCGCCTGATACTCGCGGGTTATCTCGCGTTGCTGCAGCCGTTCCACCAGCCGGGTGTGCGACTCTGGCGTCCTGGCGATGACCATCAGGCCGGAGGTGTCCTTGTCCAGGCGCTGGACGATGCCGGCCCGCGGCACCAGGTCCAGTTCCGGGTAGTGGTGGAGGAGGGCGTTGAGCAGGGTGCCGCGGCGGTTGCCCGCCCCCGGATGGACCACCAGGCCGGCCGGTTTGTCCAGGACCAGGATGTGGGCGTCGGCGAAGACCACGTTCAGCGGCAGGGGCTCGGGGCCGTAGCCTTCCTGTACCTCCTCGTATTCCGCCTCGATGCGGATTTCCTCGCCGCCGTGCAGCCGCTCCCGCTGCCGCAGCAGGCGCCCGTCCACGGTGACGCGGCCGGCCCGGATCCAGCCCTGGATGCGGGCGCGGGAATGCTGCGGGCACAGCTTTGATACGGCCTGATCCAGACGCTGGTCTTTCAGGTCTTCCGGCACGGACAGGGTGAGGATCTCTTTGGCCATGGGGCAGTTGAGGTGGTTCCAATATTCAAAGTGGCGCCGCTTTGCGCAGGCACGGCGATTCATATAACCTGTGCGCCATGCGTTTGTTCATCATATTGCTGATTCTTAGTATTGCCTCAGGCTGCTCCTATTTCAAAACCAAGGAAGATAAAGCCAAGAATTGGACCGTGGACCGGCTGTACGCCGAGGCCAAGGGGGCCATGGAGAGCGGTTACTTCAGCAAGGCCAAGAAATACTTCGAATTCCTGGAGACCCGCTTTCCCTTCGGCGTCTATGGCCAGCAGTCCCTCCTGGACCTGGCCTACGTCTATTACAAGACACAGGACTACGATTCCTCCGTCTCCTCCTGTGATCGTTTTATCCGCCTCTATCCACAGAACCCCCACGTGGATTACGCCTATTATCTCAAGGGGCTTGTCAACTTCAACCGCGGCCGGGGCTTCCGGGTGCTGCCCATAGACATTTCCCAGCGCGATACCACGTATATGCATACCTCGTTTCAGGATTTCAAGAAACTGGTGCAGCATTTCCCCGACAGCCGTTATTCCGCAGACGCCAGACAGAGAATGGTCTACCTGCGCAATATCCTGGGCCGGCACGAGGTCAATGTCGCCCATTACTACATGCGGCGCGGCGCCTACGTGGCGGCGGCAAACCGGGCGCGTTTCACCATTGAGAACTACCCGCGTACGCCCGCCATTCCCGACGCCCTGACCATCATGGCCAAGGCCTACAAGGTGCTGGGGATGAACAAGCTGTCCCGGGACGCGCTGCGGGTGCTGAAAGAGAATTACCCCAACTATCCCGGCATTGAGAGAGTGGAGCAGACGCACGTCGTGAACTGACCTCGTTCTGCGAGAAGACGGCTGACGAAGGCAAGGGAGACAAGCACCAGGAGAAACAGCGCCTGCCCGGAATCATTTCTTATCCTGGTGTAATTCCAGAACAGGAGGGAGATGCCGGCAACCGTCAAAAAATCCGTTGAACGCTGTCCCTTCCCCTCTGTACGGGCCATCAGCGTTCGGTATAGCCCGATGTGATCGGATAGCGCCGGTCCCGGCCAAAGGCGCGTTTGCTGATCTTGACCCCGGGCGCCGCCTGTCGGCGCTTATATTCATTCCGGTCCACCATCCGGGTCACCGTCAGCACCGTATCCCTGTTATATCCCGCCGCGATGATTTCCTGCGGGGACTGGTCCAGCTCGATATATCTTTCAAGTATGGGGTCGAGGACGGCATACGCGGGCAGGCTGTCTTCGTCTTTCTGTTCCGCCCTCAGTTCGGCGCTGGGGGGGCGTTCGATGACGCGCCTCGGGATCACCGCCCCCTGCCGGTTGCGCCATTCGCACAGGCGGTACACCATGGTCTTGGACAGGTCCTTGAGCGGCGCAAAACCGCCGGCCATATCTCCGTACAGGGTGGCGTAGCCCACCGCCATTTCGCTTTTGTTGCCCGTGGTCAGCACCAGTCTGCCGGTCTTGTTGGATACGGCCATGAGCATGATGCCGCGGCAGCGGGCCTGGATGTTTTCCTCGGTAACGTCCTCGGGCAGCCCCTCGAACAGCGGCGCCAGCGCCCGGAGGAAGGCGCTGAAAGGTTCCTCTATGGAAACGGTGTCATGGCGAACATTCAGGTTGTCCGCCAGGGACACGGCGTCTTCCAGACTCATATCGGAAGTGTAGCGGGAGGGCATGAGCAGTGCCTCCACCTGGTCCGCGCCCAGGGCATCCGCTGCGATGCACAGGGTCAGGGACGAATCCACGCCGCCGGAGAGACCGATGACGACGCCATTGAAGCCGTTCTTGCGCACATAGTCGCGGACCGCGAGAATCAGCGTCCGGTAGATGCTTTCCTCCTGGGACAGCTCCGGAGCCGGGGCGGCCGGAGAGGAGAAACTGAGAAGATGATCCCGGTAATTGATTTCCACCGGAAACAGTCCTTCCTCGAACTGCGGCGCCTGATACACGAATTCCCCCTCGCCTTCTATGACCATGGAGCCGCCGTCGAAGACCAGTTCGTCCTGGCCGCCCACCTGGTTCACGTAGACGATGGCCTTGCCAGTCTCCCTGGCCCGGCGTTTTAGAAGATCTCTGCGTTCGTTCAGTTTGCCGAAATGATAGGGGGAGGCATTGAGGTTGATCACCATTGGAGCATCTACCCCCTGCAGCCGGTCGGCGAAGCAGTCCGACCAGATGTCCTCACAGATGCTTAGTGCGACAGACAGGCCGTTGATGTCGATGACGCAGGTTTCATCACCGGGGATGAAATAGCGGGCCTCGTCGAAGACACCGTAATTAGGGAGATTGCGCTTGTAATAGGTGTCGATCAGCCTGCCGTCGGCGATGTAGGCGCAGGCGTTATACAGGCCGGCTTCCTGTTTGTCCGGATATCCGACGATGACGGCGGTATCCCTGGTGCCGGCGATGATGGCCTCCAGCGCCCTGGCCACCTGGCGCGTCAGTCCGGGACGCAGTAGCAGGTCCTCGGGGGGATAGCCGGTGATGCACAGTTCCGGAAAGACGACCAGGTCGGCGGCATGCTCACTGTGGGCCGTTGCCACGGTCTCGATGATACGCCGCGTGATTTCCCCGATCGCCCCCACCAGTGGGTTGAACTGGGCAAGCACCAGGCGCAGGGTTTGATCTGACATCGATGACCGGACCTTTCGAGATTGATCGGTTTGACGGGTTCAGGCCGCAGCTTTCCCGGGCAGAAACAGGGTCGATTTTAAAGGTTTTTGGCTGTTTTGTCCGGCGCCGTTTCCCCGTTACAGCGTGCCTTTGCGTCCCATCATCTACGCCCTGGCGGTATTTGCCCTGTTACCCGGTTATCGGAAGCATATTCAGCCTCGCAATGCTGACGCGATGGTCTGGCCCAGGAGGGCGGGGGAGTGGACGGTCCTGATCCCGGCTTCCTCCAGAGCCGCGAACTTGTCCTCGGCCGTGCCCTTGCCGCCGGAGATGATGGCACCGGCATGGCCCATGCGCTGATGCCCCGGGTCTGCGGTTCCTGTTCAAACAGAGCCAGGCAGTCGATGAAATTCATGCCCTGGATGGGATCGCCGCCTATGCCCACGCAGGTGGTCTGGCCCAGGCCGGCCAGGGTGGTCTGGTGGACGGCCTCGTAGGTCAGGGTGCCGGAGCGGGAGACGATGCCGATGCGGCCGGGGGTATGAATGTTGCCCGGCATGATCCCGATCTTGCACTGGCCGGGGGTGATGACGCCCGGGCAGTTGGGGCCGATGAGGCGTGTGTCCGGACGGCGCTCCAGGCTGGCACGCACCTTGAGCATGTCCAAGACCGGTATGCCCTCGGTGATGCACACTATCAGCCTGATACCGGCGTCCGCTGCCTCGGAGATTGCCTCGGCCGCGAATGCGGCGGGCACCATAATCATGCTGGCGTCGGCCCCGGTATCGCGAACGGCGTCGGCGACGGTATTGAACACGGGCCGATCCAGGTGCGTCTGGCCGCCGCGCCCGGGTGTGACGCCGCCGACGACCCGGGTGCCGTAGTCGATCATCTGTTCGGCGTGGAACGTCCCCTGACGCCCGGTGAATCCCTGGACGATGACCCTGGTGTTTTTGTCGATCAATATTGCCATCTGTTCTAGCCGCCCTTCGCCGCCGCCACCACCTTGTCAGCCGCATCAGTCAAATCGTCCGCGGAGATGATCTTGAGCCCGCTCTCGTCCAGCGTCTTCTTGCCTTCCTCCACGTTGGTGCCTTCCAGGCGCACCACCACTGGCACATCTATGCCCACCTCCCTGACCGCGGCGATGATGCCTTCGGCGATGAGGTCACAGCGGACGATGCCGCCGAAGATGTTGACCAGGATGGCCTGGACCTTGGGATCGGAAGCGACGAGCTTGAAGGCCTCGGCCACCCGCTCCCGGGTGGCGCCGCCGCCCACGTCCAGGAAATTGGCGGGCTCGCCGCCGTGCAGCTTGATGATGTCCATGGTGGCCATGGCCAGTCCGGCGCCGTTGACCATGCAGGCGATGTTCCCGTCCAGGGACACGTAATTGAGATCGAACTGCTTGGCCCGGTTCTCCTTCTCGTCCTCCTGGGAGGGATCCCGCCATTCCTCCAGGGCGGGCTGGCGGTACAGGGCGTTGTCGTCGATGGAAACCTTGGCGTCCAGCGCCTCCAGGTCGCCTGAGGCGGTGATGATGAGGGGATTGATCTCCACCAGGCTGAGATCCTTGTCCGTGAACAGGCGGTACAGCCCCCTGAGGATGGTGACGAGCTGCTTGCGCTGCTTCTCGTCCAGGCCCAGGGAGAACCCCAGGCCCTGAGCCTGGTAGCGCTGGAAACCCATGACCGGATCGATAGCGTAGGTGAAGATCTTGTCCGGCTCGGAGGCCGCCACTTCCTCGATCTCCATGCCCCCCGCCCGGGAGGCCATGACCATGAGACGGCGGCGGCCGCGATCCACCAGCATGCCCAGGTAAAGCTCGGAGGAGATCTCCGATATGCTCTGGATCAGGACGCAGTTGACCGGCTTGCCTTCCGGTCCCGATTGCCGGGTGACCAGCCGCGTCCCCAGCATCTTCTTGACCGTCTGTTCGAGTTCTTCCTTGCCGTGCACCAGCTTCACACCGCCGGCCTTGCCCCGGCCGCCGGCGTGCACCTGCGCCTTGACCACCCAGCCATCGCCACCGAGGCTGCTGGCGTGCCTGACGGCCTCGCTGGCAGTGTGGGCGCTCTTTCCCGGCGGGACCGGGATCCCGTATTCCTCAAACAGGATTTTTGCCTGATACTCGTGTAAGTTCATGAGTAATCGTTAAATAACGGAACAAACGGATCCGGCGGGCGGTGTGACCTGTGCAAACGGTTTGCAGGTGAACTATGAGTTAAAATATGGATTATCAATTGTTAAACAATATGTTAAATGATTCGTTATCATTTGCCTAGTCATCGTCGCATTGCTTGAACGGTCATGATCCGACTCTTACTCCTGCTCGCCGTAGTCGGTCTTGCTGCGGCCGCCGTCAGGCGGCTCGGGAGCACCAACGTCCGCAAACGGGGCCGACCGGCAAAACGGCTGGTCAAGTGCGCCCGTTGCGGGCTCTACATCACTGAAGACA